>JAYTKL010000165.1:0-7489 GCA_043730305.1 Deinococcales bacterium
TTAAGGAGGGCATGATTGTTGAAATCAGAAACCCTGGAACAAGTTGTCCTGACGTAGCCTGTGCAACCATGATTCCTAATAATTCACACGGAGATAACCGTTCAATTCTGTTGCGCGAACCACGACTAAAGTACAGTGCAACCAATGACACCCTAAATGCTAGTGCGGCAGATGGTGTATTTTACACTGACGTTTACGGTACAGGATTGTTCGATACCGCAGGTTCAGGACGAATTAAGCAATTCATCAAACCTGGTTTAAATATTGCCGGTCCTGATGGAAACTATAATTCTGAAGACGCATGGCGCGGACTGTTTGTCAAAGATGGTAGTACGCCAAACCTCGAGCTTGAAGATGCTTTGGGCGCAACAAACTAATTTAAAACCAAAGTGGCTCGAGATTATGAAATCTCGAGTTACTTTGGTTATGGAACAATTGGGTCTGGTACTTGCCATTGAAATTTTTGACGAATTTGAATTCCGCTTAAGGCATTGTTATTTTTGTCATAACCAGTGTCATAAACGTAAAAATAAGGTTTGTAAGTTTCAGGCGCAACTGGAACTGGGGCGTTGATGGCGAGAGTAACGTCGAAACTCCAATTCCCGTTGTCTTTTACTTTTGTTTCCAGGCTCGAGAAACTTAAATTCACATCACTGTTCACAATGGCTAAACCAACACTGGTGATTCCTGGCGAAAGCAAAGAAGTTTTAATCGTGATCGTTTTTTTCTCGCCTCGAGTGAGCGTGAATTCGCTGGCTTTTGGCACAAATTCCAGTCCAAAAAAAGGCTGGACTGGGGGCGGTTTAGGTGGCTCTGGTTCGGGGGTTGTGCCTCCGCACGCCACCAAGCAGGGGATTGCCAGCAGCAGAACTGGTTGGAATAGATTCATGCTTTAACTTATCAAAGTTCCATGAAAAAACGTGTTGAATTCCGCCTCCATCTCGAGTTTTAGCGCTTTAGTTTCTGAACGCCGTTTTCACCTGCGACGTAAGCAATTTTTGCCAGTCCCAAAAACAAGCCCGTGCCGATCACACCAGGAATATATTTGATGCGGTCTTCGGTGTCCCTGGCATTTTTGATTTCGGTAAACGTACAGTGCGCAATGTAGTTTCCGTTGTCGGAAATCACGGCTTGTCCGTCTTTAAAATGCTGACGCACCTGAACTTGTGGTGCAACCGCCGCCAGTTGAATCAGCGTGGCTTTATAACCCCATTGCATGATCTCGACCGGTACAGAGAATTTCTCGCCAAGTTGGTTGACCAGTTTGCTCGAGTCTGCGACCACAATAAAAAGTTTGGCGTTGAATTCGACCAGTTTTTCTTTGACCAGCGCGTTGCCGTGTCCTTTGATCAAATCGAGGTTTGGGTCTATTTCGTCCGCGCCGTCTATCGCCACCTCGACGCCTGCGGCGGTCAGTTCTGCCAGTGGAATACCGTTTTCAATTGCCAACTGCGCCGATGCTTCAGAGGTCGGCACGCCCACAATGCCTGACAACTTATTCTCGCGCAGTAACCTTCCAATCTCGAGGATCGCGTATTTGGCGGTGCTGCCCGTGCCAAGTCCAACCGCCATGCCTGAACGAACGTGCGTCACGGCTTGAATTGCGGCTTGTTGTTTGAATGTCTCTAAGTTAGTCATTCCAGGGCTGCCTTGAGTGCGGTTGTGACCTGTTCGACATGACCCTCGACGCTGACTTTGCCCCAGGCTTTAATGATCTCGCCGTTCGGGTCAATTAAAAAGGTTTTGCGCATGATGCCCTCACTGATTTTGCCGTACATGTTTTTTTGCCCAAAAGCGCCGTAGGCTTTGGCAATCACAGCACCTTCGTCTGCCAGCAGTGGAAAATTAAGACCGTACTTTCCTGCAAATTTCTCGTGGCTCGAGGTGTCGTCTGCGCTGACGCCCAAGACTTCTGCGCCCAGTTCGCGCAGGCTGCCGATCTGATCGCGGAAATCGCAAGCCTCTTTGGTGCAACCAGGGGTGTCGTCTTTGGGGTAAAAGTACAAGACCAAATACTTACCTTTGAAATCTTCTAGGTTGTGTTGCTTGCCGTTTTGGTCGTGCAAGTCAAATGCGGGTGCTTTTTCCATGATAACTCCTTGAAACGGGTTTTATCATATCTCGAGCCTTGCGGTTACGAACATAACCGGAATTCACTTTCATCTCGTTTTCGGCACGGTACAATAAATTCATGTTTGATTCTTTAGGCAAGAAACTCCAAGATATTTTTGAAGGTCTTCGCGGTCGCGGCAAACTGACCGAAAACGATGTCAAAACCGCTTTGCGCGAGGTGCGGGTGGCACTCTTGGAGGCGGATGTTAACTTTGTGGTGGCAAAAGATTTTGTTGCCAAGGTGCAAGAAAAAGCCATTGGCGAAGAGGTTTTAAGTTCTTTAACGCCTGGGCAGCAAGTGGTCAAAATAGTTTATGACGAACTGGTTGAAACGCTTGGTGGAGAAGCAGCGCAGCCGCTTTTAAGGCAAGATGGCAACGTCTGGTTCATGGTCGGTTTGCAGGGGGCAGGTAAAACCACCACCACGGGCAAACTTGCCGCCATGTACAAGTCCAAGGGTCGCCGTCCACTGCTGATTGCCGCCGACACGCAACGCCCTGCAGCTCGAGAGCAACTTAGAATTCTGGGTCAACAGGTGGGTGTGCCGGTGCTCGAGGTGGGCGACAACGAACTGCCAAGTTTGACCAAGTCCAAACTCGAGGAATACCTGAAAACCAATTATCACGATCTGGTGATTGTGGACACTGCAGGACGCCTTCAAATTGACGAGGGCTTGATGGACGCGCTGGCAGACCTGAAGGGGCAGCTTGCCCCATCTGAGACCTTCCTGGTGGTCGATGCCATGACAGGTCAAGAGGCATTGAACGTTTCCAAAGCCTTCGACGAACGGATTGGCGTGTCTGGTTTAATCATGACCAAACTCGACGGTGACGCTCGAGGTGGTGCGGCGTTGTCGGCACGCAGCGTCACGGGGAAACCGATTTTGTTCGCGGGCGTGTCAGAAAAGATTGCTGGACTCGAGCCGTTTTACCCTGATCGCATCGCGCAGCGAATCTTGGGTATGGGTGACGTGCTGACGCTGATCGAACGCGCCCAGCAAGCCGACATCAAGGCTTTCGCCCCCAAAAAGCCAGGCGATTTTGATTTTGAAGACTTGCTCGAGCAACTGAAATCCATTCAACGAATGGGTTCGATTGGCGACATTGTCAAAATGATTCCGGGGCTTTCGCGGGCGCTGCCCGACGATGTTAACGTGGACGAAAAGCAATTCAAACGCATTGAAGCCATGATCTCGAGCATGACGCTGCGCGAACGCCGCAACCCCAAAGTGATTGACGGTCAGCGTCGCCGCCGTATTGCCACGGGTTCAGGCATGACGGTGCAAGAACTCAACCGTTTGGTCAAAATGCACGAACAGATGAAAGACATGATGCGCATGATGAAGGGCGCAAAAGGTCGCGGACTGGCGAACTTGTTCGGCGGCAAGATGCCTAGACTGTAATGAATCAATAAAACCTCGAGCGAAATAAGTTTGGTTGTCGCTCAAGGTGTTAACCAGAGTGGGGGACACCTGATTGGCATTAAGTATTTGCCCTCAAGCTGAACCGAATCTGAACCATCAGGACACTTGATCTCGAGCCAACAGGTTTTAATCATTTATGCTCGTTTACCAAAACCCACTAGACCGTCCTCACACGCCCAGTATTCTTGCCATCGGTTCGTTCGATGGTTTGCACCTTGGGCATCAGGCACTGTTGGCGCGTCAAAAGTCTTTGGCGCTCGAGTATCACGTGCCGAGTGTGGTGTACACCTTCGATCAGCCAACGCGGGTGCTTTTGGAGGGTACTAAGTTTTTGTATACCCTGGCAGAGAAACTCAAAATCCTCGAGCATTACGGTGTCGATGAAGTCGTAACAGTGCCGTTCACCCTAGAGTTTTCGCAGCGCAGCAAGGAAGCATTCTTAGATGATTTACGCATTCTCGAGCCAAAAGCCATTGTCGTTGGCAATGATTTTCGTTTTGGGCAGCAACGGAGCGGCGGTTTAGAAGATTTAAAACCGATCACCCCAGAATTGATTGCGCTCGAGCAACTCGAGTTTTCTGGTGAGGTGGTGAAAGCCTCCAAGATCAGGGGACTGCTCGAGCTTGGTGATGTGAAAACGGCTCGCGCTTTTTTGGGACGACCTTTTAGCGCCCGTGGCGTGGTCGTGACGGGCAAACAATTGGGTCGCACGATTGGTTTCCCGACGGCGAATATTGCTGTCTCGAACGGGAAAATTCTGCCTCCTGGGGTTTTTTCGGTACAGCTCGAGACACATGACGGTGTGATTCGTGGCGGTATGGCAAATGTTGGAACGCGTCCAACGGTTAACGGCATGACCGAATCGCTCGAGGTTTTTGTTTTTGATTTTTCTGGTGATCTGTACGGTTTCGAGGTTCGGGTGGATTTTCTCGAGAGACTGCGCAGTGAACAAAAATTTGCGGGTTTGGACGCGTTGAAGGCGCAACTCGAGCTTGATAAAACGGCGGCTCGAGGCTTGCTCGGGATTTGAAAACACAGATCTTCAGGGGTTTCAATCATGAATTCTTTCTGAGACAAGCTTTTGAAACCTTTATCAACTATTGATTGTTAGGCACGAAGAAACTTCTCATGTGATGAATGGTCTGGCTCTCATGATTGTTCTCATATAATGCGGTCATGGAACGCAAACCACTGGTGCTGGTCGTCGAAGACGAAAAAGACATTGCCCGCTTCATCGAACTCGAGCTGAACGCTGAAGGTTACGAGACCGAAGTGGCATTTGACGGGGTCACAGGGCTTTCAAAATTCAGGGAAGTCAACCCAGACCTGTTGATTCTGGACTTGATGTTGCCCGTACTCGACGGCTTGGAAGTCGCAAGACGGGTGCGCAAAACCTCGAACACGCCAATTGTTATTCTGACCGCCAAAGACGCGATCAGCGACAAAGTCGAAGGGCTAGACGCCGGCGCAGACGATTATTTGGTCAAACCATTCTCCATTGAAGAACTGCTGGCTCGGGTTCGCGCCCACCTGCGCCGCGTCAACCCAGCCGTGACTGGCGAAGTGCGGGTTGCCGACTTGGTCATGAACCTTGACGGGCGCGAAGTCTTCAGGGGTGGACGCCGCGTCGAACTTTCGGCTAAAGAATTCGAGCTGCTCGAGCTGCTGGCACGCAACCCAGGCAAGGTCTTCTCGAGATTTGAGATTGAAGAAAAAGTCTGGCCCGAATACACCGGCGGCAGCAACGTGGTGGATGTCTACATTGGTTACTTGCGCCGCAAGCTCGAGGAGGGCGGCGAACGCCGTTTGATTCACACCGTGCGCGGTGTTGGATATGTCTTGCGTGAAGAGTAATCCAACTCGAGGAATTTTTGGAGGGCGGCTTGTCCGCCCTTTATGATTGAGACTGGCAAAAATCTCGAAAGTGCGCAGCACTTTCCGAGCTGTGCGAGCAGGGAAAAGTGCTGGGATGAAGGGTTCGGAACTTTTTGGAACGATGTGGAGAAAAGTGTAGAACCCGCAATCCCAGCACTAGAGGTAATTTCTTGACACTGCGTTGGCGTTTGACTTTGCTTTACACTGCCATGATTGCCCTGCTGTTAACGGGTGTCTTTGTGGCGGTGTATTCGCAGATCAGCAGCAACATCCGTCAGAATCTCGAGTCGGATTTGAACAGCAACCTGGAACAAATACGGCGTCTCAACCAAGCCAATGAAGAGCGCCATCCTATCAGCAACGCTTTGACCAACGACTGGTCGAGTATTTCGCAGGAAACTTTCGCCGTGGTTTTAACTTTTTTTGGCACACCCGATTCGATTGATCTACAGTCATTTTCCTCTTTGCAACCAGCACGGTATATGAATCCAACGCTCGAGCAATTGGGAGCAGACATTCGTTTGAGCGATGATGATTACGCTGTTTTACTCAGGAATCGGGAGTTCGCAGGACGCGGTTTTTTATCGCTCGAAACACCAAAACCTGTTGAAGTTCGTGCCTTAATCGAACCTGATGTTTTGGCTGCAAACGGTGGCACCAAAATTACCAATGTCATTTTGGTCGCCAGGGACCCAAGTACCAACGACGAATTGCTGGCAACATTGCAACGAACTTTGCTGATCGTGACCTTCGCGGGTGCAGGACTTGCCGCCATCGGTTCATATTCTCTGGCTGGCAGTGCGCTTGAGCCAATTCGTGCGGTGCGTGACGCTGCCAGTTCAGTCAGCATCTCGAATCTTTCGCGCCGCGTTCCCGAACCCGGTACAAACGACGAGGTGCAAGACCTGGCGCACACCTTAAACGGGATGCTCGAGTCTTTGGAGCACAGTTTTGAAACCCAGCGCAGATTTACTGCCGATGCCAGCCACGAACTTCGGACTCCAGTCACGGCGATCGGTGGTCATGCCAGTTACT
This sequence comes from Deinococcales bacterium, assembly GCA_043730305.1. Taxonomy (GTDB): domain Bacteria; phylum Deinococcota; class Deinococci; order Deinococcales; family JAAFIG01; genus JANXTZ01. The sequence continues at coordinate 6,446 of JAYTKL010000165.1, forward strand.
TGTTGCGGCGCACCAACCCGACCGATCAGCAACGAGAGTCGCTCGAGGCGATCACCACACTTTCGGTGCGGTTGGGCAAATTGATTGGCGACCTGCTCGATCTGGCGCGAGCCGACGCAGGTTTTCCGCTCGAGCCTGTTGAGACCAGTTTGGTCGGGCTTGCCGAAGACATTCACCTCGAGATTGTGGCGATTGCTGGCGACAGTGAAATTGAGATTGAGGGCGACCGAGACATCAAAGCCTTTGTTGACCCAAACCGTATTCGTCAGGTGATTCGCAACCTGGTGCAGAATGCTTTAAAAGCTGGCTCGAGCCATATTTTGGTGGCGGTCATCAAAGAGCCGCTCGAGAAACGAATTAGATTGCGAATCAAAGACAACGGTCCTGGAATTGCCCAGGAGCACTTGGAGCGCCTTTTTGATCGCTTTTACCGCGTGGACACCGCCAGGGACAGGCAAATGGGCGGCAGTGGTTTGGGTTTGAGCATCGTCAAATGGATTGTTGAGGCGCATAGAGGGCAGGTCATCATCTCGAGTGAGGTTGGCGTCGGGACAACCATAGATGTGCTTTTGCCGTGGCGAACGAACCAAACCGAAATTCGACTGGTTGAAAAACCCGAGAAGGCTAAACTTCCAGAACGCAGTTAAACCTCGCTTTGAAGCTCGAGAAGCTTATTGCAAACCCAAGGCGAAATGCTGGTGAATCTCGTGTTTCGAGCGGTTCAATGCCAGCAAGACAATCAATAAAATTCTGGCTTTGAACGCGTTTAAATGCGATGCTGGAATTGCGCCCGCCTCGAGCAGCAGTTTACCACCGCCCTCGTAACCGTAAACGGGCAAAATTGGTCCAGCGTGGGTGCGGGTGCAAATGACAATTGGTTTCTGACTGGCGGCAATGATGGGCGTTAACGCAGGTGGTAAATTTCCCGTACCGAGCGCCGCAATCACCACACCGTCGGCACGCTCGAGCGCAGCTTGAAGTCCTTCGCCAAGCCAGCCCGCATACGCCGTTAAAATTTCTACTTTGGGTTGTACGTCTTCTGGC
>JAYTKL010000166.1:0-4326 GCA_043730305.1 Deinococcales bacterium
GTCACGCCGTACAAGCTGGTTTCGTGAACCAATGATTGCGCAGTGGCGAATTGTTTCGCTTCTGTTTGCAGTAACTCGAGGGTCAATTCTGAACGCATCGCTGTTAGTTTACCTCTGTGACTGAAATTCTGTATCGGGTTTAACTTGGGGTGATACATTTTTTGATTTCTTGAGTTATGATTAGTAAACACAAAAAACAGAACAACTTCCGCCATGTTCAGCTTCTAAATTCACTACCAAAATCGATTTCGGTCTTAAGGAAATTCATGACAAACCAACCAAATGATTACGGCTATTTTCGCGCACAACAACACTTGGATTCACTTGGCTTGGTGCATGTTGGGCGAGGGTGATCGGGCGCTCGAGTATTACCTTTCAATTTGTCCAAGCGCCAAACAAGACCAGATTGAAACCTACAGGTCTGAGCCTTATGTTTACGCCCAAATGATTGCGGGTAAAGACGCGCCGTGCTTTGGCGAAGCCAAGAATTCTTGGTTGACCGGCACTGCCGCCTGGACGTTTGTGACCGTTTCACAAGGTCTGTTTGGGGTCAAACCCGATTACACTGGCTTGCGGGTTGATCCGTGTATTCCCGTAAGCTGGGATGGTTTTAGCGCCTCGCGCAAGTACCGTGGTGACACCTACAAAATCGAGGTCAAAAACCCGAATCATGTTTCCAAAGGCATTGCCAAATTGATTGTGGACGGACAGGAATGCAACGCAAGCGCACCCATTCCTTTTGTTGGCGACGGCAACGAGCACAGCGTCGAAATCATTTTGGGTTGACAACTCAAGCTTTCAAAACGCGATGCGCCCGAAGAATTGGTGCATCGCGTTTTGCTCGAGTTTTAACCGTGCCAAGCGTAATAATTGCCTTGCCAAAACGCATGGGCAAACGTGGCATCATCGAGCCAAGGAAATTGCTCGAGCGTCGCGGTTTTCACTTCAATCTCGGTCAATTCTCCAGCATAAGATCGTTCGGTCAGCGCGAAAATCAAACTTGATGCCGCACCGCAAATGGTATTCAGTTGCTCGAGTTGTGCGGTTGAAAAATCAGGCAGTTGTTTTTGCAATCGCTCCATTATCGGAATCCTGGCTTGAGGTCCCCAAGTCAGCGATTCCTCGAGCGCCAGATTCAAAGTGCTTGCCTCAAATTCCATGATCTTCAGATTCTATTCGATCCTCGAAGTTGCCTTGTTTATTGCGCCCAGTCCATCGCCTCTGGCGGCACAAACCTCGAGTGCAATTCGATGGTCTTACCCGTTTTGGCACTTTCATTGGTGGCTTCCAGAATTTCGACCACGTGCGCGGCGTGAGCACCAGTGACCCTCGAGACTCGGTTTTCCTTGATGGCGTCACTAAAATCTTGCAGCCCTCGCGCCCAGTCAATGCCGACGGTTGCCTCTCGAACGAGCGGTACAGGTTCGTATTCTTTGCCAAATTCGGCGTAATCAACTCCCGATGTTGCCGAGAACCACGAGTGCAGGTGCAGCGATCCAATATCGCCGTGAAATTCGATGCCTTCACCTTGACGGGTCTTGTTGGAGACGTAAAAATCTGCAGTCAGGCGCACCAGCAGACCGCTGGGAAACTCGAGGTTGACCACGTAAAAATCTGGGGCTTCGATGGTGAACGGGACTCCGTCTTTGGTGACGCGGTTTGGTTTTAAGGTTTTGGCAAAGGCGGTCAGGCGTGAAGCTGCTCCGAACAAAGCCGTGATGAGGGCGAGTGGGTACACACCAACGTCGAGCATCGGTCCAACGGCATAAAACGGCGCTGGGTTGGGATGCCAACTTTCGATGCGTCCGTGGTTGACTTCGGCGTAAACCACGCGAACATCACCAATTTTGCCTTCACGGACAAGTTTCATGGCGGTTTGCTGGGCTTCGCCCAAGAAGGTGATCGGTGCACCTGCCAGTTTTAAGCCTTTGGCGGCGGCAAGTTCGACCAGTTCGTTCGCCTCGCTGCTGACAAGTGCCAGCGGTTTTTCGCTGTAAACGTGCTTTCCAGCCTCGAGCGCTTTTTTAATGACCTCGTAATGTGCCCCGAAAATAGTGAGGTTGACCACCAGTTCAACATCACCATCTGCCAGCAATGCCTCGAGACTCTCGTAAGCTTTCCCGCCGTGTTCGCTGGCAAAAGCTTGCGCTCGAGCAGTGTCAATGTCCGAAAATCCGAGCAGCTTGAGGCTCGGGTGTTGTTTGATGTCCTTGCTGTAAGGTCCTGCAATATTTCCGCATCCGACGATGGCGATGTTCATGGTCACTCCTTTTGGTCAACTTCGAGCCTGAGTTTTAATTGCTCAACCAAGTCTCGAGCAGGTTGCGGCTCTCGAGCACATCTTGGGTTGGGTCATGGTCTTCTGGTTCGTGTTCGATACCGATTGGTCCTTGATAATCAATCTCGAGAATCGTATTTGCGCAGGCTTTGATGTCCACAATCCCAGCACCAAATTTGCAGGTGTCGTGAGCGCCCACCGCTTTGATGTCTTTGAGGTGAACGGCAAGCAGATGGTCTTTTAATTCCCGAATGGCTTGCGGTGCCGAAAATCCTTGCGTTCCCCACCAACCCGTGTCGCACGCCGTACCAACAAAACCGTCCGCACCGTCGCCAATCAGTTGCAACACTTCACTGGCGGTTTTTTCTGGATGATTCTCGAGTGCCAGTTTGACGTTGTGATGCTTTAAAATGGCGATCACTTCGCTGCGCTTTTCGGTCAATATTGGCGCACCACCTGCGATTACACTTGCACCGACGGCGTTGGCAACACCGCAAAAACCTTCGACCTGCTCGAGCGTGTTACAGAAGGCGGCAAGGCTTGGAACGCTCAAGCCGTGGGTTTTTAATAATTCTCGAGCAATCTCGAGGTGTTCTAAACTTGCCCATTTTGGGTTGAGGTGAGCGCCCCAAAGGTCGATGGCTTGAAAACCCATGTTTTTGACTTCCAGCAGCATCGCACCGAATCTGGTTTGAAACGTCTCGAGCGGCGAGAAGAAAGCTTGGGTGGCGGTATCGCCCTGCATCCAACCTTCGGTCATGTTGTAATCAAGTTGGCGGGCAACAAAATTGGCGCTGATGAATGAAATCGTGTTCATGGTTTGCTCCTCAAGAAAAACCCCAAGATTGACTTGGGGCTTCAAACTTAAAGCTCGAGATTGACAGATATTTCAAAAGTCAAAATATTTATATATTGAATAATCGCGGTTTGAATTTGCGGCATCAGTCGAGCACGCCACCTTGCAAGAATTGCTGATAGAACTTGCCAGAGCTTTTAATGGTGCGAACCTGGGTTTCAAAATCCACATGGACAATGCCAAAACGCCTGGAATAACCCTCAGCCCATTCAAAATTGTCCATCAACGACCAGGCGAAATAACCTTGTAGCGGCGCACCCTGTTTGACCGCCTCGCTCGAGGCTTCCAGGTGTAGCTCGAGGTATTTGCGGCGCTTTTCGTCATTCACTTGACCCTCAACCATCGTGTCGTCGTAACACGAGCCGTTTTCGGTAATGTAAATTTCTTTGGCTTGATAATCTGTGCCCAGTCGCACGGCAAGTTCGGTCAAGCCTGCGGGGTAAATTTCCCAATCCAAATCGGTACGCTCGAGATTAGATTTGACAAATTCAAAGCCGTTATCTGCCGCCGGATTGTGCTTCACCAAATTACGCATGTAATAATTGACACCGATAAAATCGGTTTCCACAGCGATTTTGTTCAGATCGCCGGCTTGAACGTCGGGTGCAAACTCGCCCAAAATAGCCAAGCTGTCTGTCGGATAACCGTGTCCGTACAATGGGTCCAAATACCAACGGTTGCTGAAACCATCCAAGCGTCTTGCCACCGCCTGATCCTCGCTCGAGTCGGTCAGCCCATGAACGGGCCACAAATTGAGGGTGATGCCGACTTTGGCGTCTGCAACGTTTTCACGAATGATCGGCACGCTTAAACCGTGGGACAAAAGCAGATGGTGCGAGGCTTGAATTCCTTTTTTGAGATCGCTGATGCCAGGAGCAAAATGACCAACCTGATAACCCAGGTAAGCGGTACACCACGGCTCGTTGTGGGTAATCCAGTGCTTGACCCTGTCACCGAGACGTTCAGACATGACGTGCGCGTACTCTTCAAAGGCGTGAACGGTATCTCGAGCCGCCCAACCACCAGTATCTTCCAGGGCTTGCGGTAAATCCCAGTGGTACAAGGTCAGCCACGGTGTGATGCCACGCGTCAAAAGACCGTCAACCAGGCGCTCGTAAAAGCCCATACCTTTTTCGTTGACCCGCCCGCGTCCCGTCGGCAGCACGCGTGACCAGGCGGTCGAAAAACGGTA
>JAYTKL010000167.1:0-2726 GCA_043730305.1 Deinococcales bacterium
TCCAGGTTTTGGCATTTGGGTTGACCTTCAAAGATTTGACATCCAATCGAACATTTGCCGCCGCAGAGCTTGATTGCAAACGCACGATTCGCATTTGCATCCCGTCGGTCACCAAATGAATCGCGCTGGGTTTCCAATTTTTAGTCTGCGACTCGAGAATTTCAAAGATGCCCCGAACCACCCATAAACGCCCTGTGCCCACCAGGGTCTCGAGATCATGGGGTAATTTTCGGCGTTGTGCGGCGCTACCCAATCGTATTGGCGCAAGTTCTGAACTTCGACGGTCTTTAAAAATTTCAGTGATTCGACCCGAAAGCACACGAATCGAGGTTTCGTCACCCACGATTTTAGCTTGCGTCAGCTCCATGACACGAGTTTAACAAACCATGAGGCATTTGAACAGGTTAAAAGTTGAAGATCGTTATGGCTTGTTTTGGCAACCCTCAAGGCTCGAGCCACGAATGAAAACACCGCCTTGTATTGAGGCGGTGTTGAGTGTTGACGCGACTTAAGCTTCGTCTTTAAGGACTCCAACTTGCTTCAAACCCCAAACTGCGGCACCCGCCCCTGCGACCACCAAGGCGATTTGACCAATCAAGACCATTAAAAAGCTCAGTACTCCGTTCAAGAGCACGAACGCAAGAACCCCTGCGACCGCACCGACCACACCAGCAATCCCCAAATTCTGTGGTTTTGTCAGTTTAAGCTGAAACGCCAAAGCCACACCGACTGCCGCACCAATCACCAAAGCCAACCATGTCACCATATTCACTACCTCCTGAGTACAGTATGCTCTCAAAGCCCAAAAAGTTCCAAGCCCTGAAAAAGTCGAGCATTAACTTTCCGAACAAAGCCTGTTTGCGACTTGCGCACCAGCCCGTTCTCCTGTATATTACCGAGGTTTCTCAACCCGTGGTGATTGGGTTGGGGTTGGCGCGACAAACGCCTTTTATGCTAAAGGAAGCCGTGACCAACAAGTGGGAAACACGCAAAAGCGTGCGCCCGAAAGCTCGAGAGTCGCACTTGAGCCATCACTAAGGAGAGTTCATGCCTACAGTTCAGCAGTTGCTTCGCAAAGGTCGCCGTGTTTTGGTCAAAAAGTCCAAAGTCCCGGCTCTCAAAGGCTCGCCACAACGTCGTGGTGTTTGCACGGTTGTGAAAACCACCACGCCAAAAAAGCCAAACTCGGCGCTTCGCAAGATTGCGCGTGTTCGTTTGTCGCACGGTATGGAAGTCACGGCTTACATCATGGGCGAAGGTCACAACCTTCAAGAGCACAGCGTTGTGCTGATTCGTGGCGGACGTGTCAAAGACCTTCCTGGTGTGCGCTACCACATTGTTCGTGGTGTGCTCGACACCCAGGGTGTCAAAGACCGTAACAAGAGCCGTAGCAAATACGGAACCAAAAGGGCGAAAGCCGTAGCGAAGGGCGCAGCGCCCGCCAAGAAGAAGTAAGGGTGATCTGAATGTCTCGTCGTCGTCAAGCTGAAATCCGCCCGGTTCAACCCGATCTCGTTTATAGCGATGTCGTGGTTTCCGCCCTCATCAACCGAATCATGGTGGACGGCAAGAAAAACCTTGCCAGCCGCATTTTTTACGGTGCTTGCAAAGTCATTCAAGACAAAAGCGGCAATGAACCGCTGAAAGTCTTCAAGACTGCCTTTGACAACATCAAACCCCGCGTCGAAGTTCGTTCTCGCCGCGTCGGTGGTAGCACCTACCAAGTGCCTGTAGACGTTTCTGCACGTCGTCAACAAAGCGTTGCGCTTCGTTGGTTGGTCTCTGCCGCCAACAGCCGCGCCGAGCGCACCGCTGTCGAGCGCCTCGCCAACGAAATCCTCGACGCCAGTCAGGGTCGCGGCGGCGCCATCAAGAAAAAAGATGACGTAGAACGCATGGCAGAAGCCAACCGTGCCTACGCGCACTACCGCTGGTAAGAAAGCGATTAGCTATTGGCAATTAGCGACCATGCCCGTAAGGTGCATCTTATGGTTAAGAAGCGATTAGCTTTGGTCCAATAGGGCTATGGGCTGGTCGCTAAACGCTGAAATTCTCGAGCAAGCCACAATATAGGCTCGAGAGGAGGTGAACGCCCGTGAATCAAGTGTCTGAAGAACCGTCACACAGCAAGTTAGATTTAAAGCGTTTTCTCTCGAGTTCAAGAATTCAACGAAGTCTCTGAGGTTTTTTATGGCGAAAGTGGATACCAGCAATTATTTGAATCTCACCCGAAATATCGGCATCGCGGCACACATTGACGCGGGTAAAACAACCACCACAGAACGTATCCTGTTTTACACTGGGCGCGTCCACAAAATTGGTGAAGTCCACGAGGGCGCAGCCACGATGGACTGGATGGAACAAGAACGCGAGCGCGGCATTACCATCACCGCTGCCGCCACCACTGCCGTCTGGGCAAAAGACGGCATCGACTGGACAGTCAATATTATTGACACCCCAGGTCACGTGGACTTTACGATTGAGGTCGAACGTTCGATGCGCGTGCTCGACGGCGCTGTCGCCGTGTTCGATGCCAGCCAGGGCGTAGAACCGCAGTCTGAAACCGTTTGGCGTCAAGCCGACAAGTACCGCGTGCCACGAATTGCGTTTGCCAACAAAATGGATAAAACGGGCGCAGATTTTAGCCTGGTGGTCAACGACATTAAAGAACGCCTCGGTGCTAAACCCGCGCCGATCCAAATGCCTATGGGCGCAGAAGATCAATT
>JAYTKL010000168.1:0-12322 GCA_043730305.1 Deinococcales bacterium
ACGATTCGTTCACGTACAACCTCGTGCAGTATTTGGGCGAGTTGGGCGCTGACCCTGTGGTGTGGCGCAACGATCAATTCAAACTCGAGGATATTGCAAGCCTAAAACCTGCGGGGATTGTGGTGTCGCCTGGTCCCTGCACGCCGCTCGAGGCTGGCTTGTCGGTGGCGGTCATTGAGGAGTTCGGGGCGCACATTCCGCTTTTGGGGGTGTGCCTTGGGCATCAAAGTATCGGTCAGGCGTTTGGTGCAAAAGTTGTGCGGGCAAAACATTTGATGCACGGTAAAGTCTCGAGCATCGCGCATGATGGAACGGGCGTTTTTGCAGGGTTGCCGAACGATTTCACGGCAACGCGTTATCACAGCCTGGTGATTGAAGATTTACCGCCCAGTTTGCGCGTGAACGCTTGGGTGGATGAAGCGCATGGACGTACAATCATGGGTGTGCAGCATGAAACATTCCCGATTCACGGGGTGCAGTTTCATCCTGAGAGTGCCCTGACGGATCATGGGCATAAAATGCTCGAGAATTTCTTGAAGGTCTGCGCGTAGGTTGTTGTCTTGATGTAGGGGCGCTGCTCGCTGCGCCCTTTGTGCGATACACAAAATTCATCGTGTAAGTCCAAAGGAGTTTTATGAAACGAGAAATTTTTAGCAGTGGCGGCAAATGGGAACCCATCATCGGTTACTCGAGAACGGTCAAAGTCGGGAATTTGGTCTTCGTGTCGGGTTGCACGGCGGCTGACTCGAGCGGGCAAGTTTCTGGTGATGCGTTTACCCAAACCGTGAAGACGCTCGAGAATGTCAAACGGGCGTTGGCGTTGGCTGGTGCGAGTGTAGAGCATGTGGTGCGTTCCACCATTTTTTTGCAGAACATTGACGATTGGGAAGAAGTTGGTAAGGCTCACGGTCAGGTTTTTGGCGAGATTCGTCCTGCCGCAACCATGATTGAAGTCTCGAGGTTTATTGCGCCTGAGATGCTGATTGAAATTCAGGTCGATGCTGTGATTGCTGATTGAGACTCGAGGGTAAGATGAATGCCATGAAATTCCTTTTTGGGTTGTTGTTGCTGGTCGGTGTGGTTCAGGCGCAAACCATCACAGTCAAAAATTGGCGCAGCGATCCAAGAATTCTCGAGGTTCGAGGCATTTACGCGGCGGTGAACACACTAATTGCGAAAAAGCTTTTGAAACTCGAGCAAAAAAAGTTTGGGTACTGTCCGTCCTGGGATTTGGAGCGTTCCAAGTTTACGGCGGCAAACGGTCTGGTTCGGCGTTACATCAAAGCGGGTGGCAGTGAGGACAGCGCGGTGACGTTCGAGCACACTTATGATGCTCGAGGTCGGTTGCGGTTTGTGCTGGTGAAAGCTGGCGCGGTGAATGACACGCATCTCGAGTTAAGGTTTTATTTTGACGTGACTGGAAGGCGCGTGTGGTTGGATCGTCGGCAGACTGGACCTGGTTACACTTTTGCCGATGCCGATTTTGTGCGCGAGATGGTTTGGAATCCTAAAAAAGCTTTCGTTGCCGCCGCACCGTGTTGAGCAAAACTCGAGGCTTACAAAATCTTTTTTCCGAGCAAGCTGGCTGCCATTTCGACCATGATTTTGGCGGTGGTGTTCTGCGAATCGAGCACGGGGTTGACCTCAACCAAGTCGAGGCTCGAGATGATGCCCGAATCGGATAGCAGCTCCATCAGTAAATGCCCTTCACGGTACGTCAGACCGCCAGGAACGGGTGTGCCGACGCCTGGGCAGACAGACGGGTCAAAAGCGTCCGCATCGAAGCTAACATGGACCCTGGGCAGCGATCCGAGTTTCTCGAGCGTCTCGGTGGCAATCCGTGCCATGCCGAGGGTATCCACCTCTTTCATGGTGTAAATCGTTGCCCCCCTGGCGCGAAGCAATTCGCGTTCCTCGAGATCAACGCTGCGAATGCCGATCATGACAATGTCTTCGGGTTTTATTTTTGCGCCCGCACCGCCAATGTTAATCAGGCGTTCGTCGCCCAAACCCACCAAGTGCGCCACGGGCATTCCGTGAATGTTGCCGCTCGGACTGCTTTTGGGAACGTTAAAATCGGTGTGCGCATCGACCCAAATCAAACCCGTGCGCAACCCTCGAGCCACCCCAGCCACCGTTCCCATTGCCATTGAGTGATCGCCGCCAAGACAAATCGGGAAACTGTCCTCGGGCAAGGCTTGCAGGCGCTCAAAGGCTTCCTGGCAGGCGCTACGGATTTGCTCGAGGTAATGCGGTTTCCTGCTCGAGCGCAGCGAGGCATTGGATTTAATACTGTTCGAGCGGTTTATGGTTTCGACGATTGGCACCGCCACGTTGCCGTGGTCTTTGACCAAGTGCCCGAGTGCTCGCAGGGTTTCGGCAATCTGGGCGTAACGCAGGGCGCTGGGTCCCATGTCCACACCGCGACGACCTGCGCCCAAATCCATTGGAATTCCGAGAAGGCTGACGTTCATGACCCGAGCCTAGCATTGTGGGCTTTGCTATTCACGGTGTTGGATTTTTATGCGGTGTGTTGCGTTAAAGTACGTTAAAGCTCGAGATTTTCAAACAGGAGAAAACCCATGCTGCTCAACCCGCTTCAAGCCCGTACCGTGCTCCAACATGCCAAAAAGAATCAATATGCGATTCTTGCCGTGAATGCCGACAGTCCCGCCGCAATCAACGATTGTCTCGAGGCGGCAAGGAGTGTCAACGCCCCGATCATGGTCGAAACCAGTTTGTGGCAGTTGACCAGCCACAGTTTTGGCATGAATGATCCGTGGCTTGGCATGAAACGCTTTATGACGCAGCTCGAGGTTATGGCGAACGATGCGCGTTACGCAAATATTCCCGTTTTTTACCACACCGATCACATCAAGGGGACGCAAGCCTTGCCACTGTTAAACGATGCCGTGCGTGGTCTAGAAATGAGCATGGGTGGCTCGAGTTTTAAACTTTCCCCCAGCAGTATTTCGCTGGATTCAAGCGAGCTTTCCGAGATCGAAAACATCAACGCAATCCTCGAGTTGTGCCGTACCGCGCAAGCCAGCAACCGAAGCATCACGCTCGAGATGGAAGCCGGTGTGGACGACGGCGTGACCCCGCTCGAGGTTGCCGAACGATTGATTGCTCCCGTCGAACGCGAGTTTCCAGGCGCAATTCAGCTTTGGGCGCCGGGTGTCGGCACGATTCACGGTTTTAGCGAATCTGGTTTTCCTGCCTTCTCGAGCGATGCGATTCAAGCGCACTGTGATTTCGTGAAAAACCTGATCGGGCGCGAGATTGGACTGGCATTGCACGGCTCGAGCGGACTGCCCGATGCCGACCTCGAGCGTGCCGTGCAAGCTGGCGTAGTCAAAGTCAACTGGTCTAGCGATTCCCTGCATCTGCGTTCGCACCTGGCTCGAGATTATTATTCTCAATTTGGATCGCAACTCGAGCGAACCCATCCAAAATTTAAGACCACCGCAATGGACAATGGTTTGCAGCAGTTCATCTCGAGCAGCTACGTGCCGAAAGTCGCCGCACGAATCAGCTTGCTTGGCGGTTCAAATCGTGCGGCTGAACTGATGAATGCTTTGATGAACGCTTAAATTTGCTCGCGTAAGTTTGATTTCTCGAGAAACAAATCAAACTCCCTTCTCTCTGTGGAGAGAAGGCGACCCCGCCCGTTAGCGACCATGCCCGTTAGGTGCATTTTACAGCACCTTGCACAATGTTTGACGCGAAGCGTCGAACATTGGCGACCAACGGGAGTCGCAACAGACAGCGGTTTTTATAGGAGTGAGAGCGCGAAGCGCGTCAACGGATATGAAAACCGCTGTATGGTCAAGAAGGTGCACGTTTGGGGTCAAGAAGGTCGGGGATGAGAGGGGGAAAGTAACTGCCGCTTTTTGTGCTTGAAACCGAAAATTCTCGAGTCTTAAGTTAGTCGTTCCACCCGAATCATGTTGGTCGTGCCGTGCATTCCAAATGGCACACCTGCCACGATCACAATTTTATCGCCTGTTTTGGCGAGGTTGTTTTCGCGCACGTTTTTCACGGCGAGGCTGACCATTTCGTCGGTGTTGACAATTTGGGGTACAAAAAGTGGTTCGACGCCCCTGGCAAGGGCGAGTTGATTGCGCACTTTTTCGGATGGTGTGAACGCGGCAATCAGGCTGTCGGGACGGTTTCTGGCAACCCTCCAGGCGCTTGAGCCGGTCGCGGTGAAGCAGACGATGGCGGCTGCCTCGAGCGTGTCTGCGACCTCGCAGGCGGCGAGGGCGACGGCATCTTGGGTGGTGTTTTCGGGTTTGGCATTGCCGGCGTACATTTGCCGGTATTGCTGGCTGGCTTCGGTGTTCAGGGCAATGGCGCTCATCATTTGCACGGCTTCGATTGGGTACGCGCCACTGGCAGATTCAGCCGAGAGCATGACGGCGTCCGTGCCGTCAAAAATCGCGTTGGCAACGTCGCTGGCTTCGGCTCGGGTTGGTCTGGCGTTGGTAATCATGCTTTCCAACATTTGCGTGGCGGTAATCACGGGTTTGCCGGCGACGATGCACTTGGCAATCAATTGTTTTTGAATCACGGGCACTTCTTCGGCTGCCATTTCGACGCCCAAGTCTCCTCGAGCGACCATGATGCCGTCCACTTCGGCGAGGATTTCGTCAAACAGTTGCACGGCGCTTGGTTTTTCAATTTTTGCCATCAGTTTGGCGGTGCTGCCGTAACGCGTCATGTAATGGCGTGCCAAGAGCACGTCCTCGCGGGTGCGCACGAAGGACACGGCAATCCAGTCCACGCCCAGTTCGACGCCCGTTTGCATGTCTTCAAGGTCTTTTTCGGTCAAGGCAGGCGTGGACAGGTTCGCACCTGGAATGTTGATGCCCTTGTTGTTTTTCAAGACGCCGCCAATAATGACTTTGGTGTGAACGTCGTTGCCAGTAACTTTGATCACTTCAAGTTTGAGGTTGCCATCGTCGAGCAGCAACTCGAGTCCGGGATGAACATCTTGGGGTAGTTCTTTGTAGGTTGTGCCGACGCGTTCGTCGTTGCCTTCAACCTCATCGCTGGTGATGATGAAGGTTGATCCGACTTTTAAGGTTGTAAAACCTGTTGCGAAGCGTCCAGTGCGAATTTTGGGTCCTTGCAAATCTTGCAAGATGCCAACCGTCACGCCTTTGCGTTTGGAAATTTCGCGGATCAAATTGACTCGAGCCTCGTGGTCGGCGCGGTCTCCGTGCGAGAAGTTCAGACGGGTGACGTTGAGTCCGGCGTCGATCAGTTTCTCGAGCACTTCTGGGCTGGAACTGGCAGGTCCGATGGTGGCAACGATTTTGGTACGGCGTTTGCGGCTGGTCATAAACTCCTTCAAAACTTAAAGCTTGAGCGAAGCGAGGCATTGAGGTGAACACTGCTCGAGATTTTAACTCGAGCTTTGCAAGATTTATTTTTTGAACGTGTCTTTGCCGCGATAAATCGCGTTCGAGCCGAGGGCTTCCTCGAGACGCAAGAGTTGGTTGTATTTGGCGAGGCGGTCACTGCGGCTGGCAGAGCCTGTTTTGATCTGTCCGACGTTGGTGGCAACCGCCAGATCGGCAATGGTGCTGTCTTCGGTCTCGCCGCTGCGGTGGCTCATGATGGCGGTGTAACCGCTCGAGCGTGCCAGTTCGATGGCGTCCAGCGTTTCGGTCAGGCTGCCAATTTGGTTGACTTTGACCAGAATGCTGTTGGCAACGCCCTTGTCGATGCCCATTTGCAAGCGTTTGGGATTGGTGACGAACAAATCGTCGCCGACCAGTTGCGTTTTGCTGCCAATCGCGTCGGTCAGCATCTTCCAGCCGTCCCAGTCGTCCTCGGCGCAGCCGTCTTCGATGGAAACAATTGGGTAATTGGCTGCCCAATCTGCCCAGAATGCCACCATTTCCTCGCTCGAGAGGGCTTTATTTTCGCTCTCGAGGTGGTACTTGCCGTCCTTGTAAAGTTCGGTCACGGCTGGGTCGAGCGCGATCATCATCTGGTCGCCTGGGGTGTAACCGGCTTTTTCGATTGCCAAGAGCAGCAAATCCAGCGCTTCACGGTTGGATTTCAGGTCTGGGGCAAAGCCGCCCTCATCGCCGACGTTGGTGTTGTAACCCTTGCTCGAGAGCACTTTTTTCAGGGCGTGGAAAGTTTCGACGCCGGCGCGTAAGCCCTCTTTAAAGCTCGAGAAACCGGCTGGCACGATCATAAATTCTTGGAAATCCACGGCATTGTCGGCATGGGCGCCGCCGTTGATGACGTTCATTAAAGGCACGGGCAAGACTTTGGCGTTCGCGCCGCCCAGGTAACGGTACAAGGGCATTCCAAGTTGGGTCGCGGCGGCACGGGCATTTGCCAAAGAAACCGCCAGAATGGCGTTGCCGCCGAGTTTGGATTTGTTGGGTGTGCCGTCCAGCTCGAGCATCAACTGATCGACGCCCGGTTGATCGGTGGCGTCCATGCCGATGACTTCATCGGCGATTAAGCCTTTGACGTTTTCGACGGCTTGCAGCACGCCCTTGCCGCCGTAACGCATTCCGCCGTCACGAAGTTCGTTGGCTTCGTGCGAACCAGTGCTTGCGCCACTTGGCACCATCGCACGACCGACCGCGCCGCCTTCAAGGTGAACTTCTGCCTCAACGGTTGGGTTGCCGCGCGAGTCCAGCACTTCACGGGCGAGCACATCAATAATTGTTGTCATAAAACCTCCTGAAAACTGCCGCATCCAAAGCTTAAGCCCTGGACACAATCAGAACAGTCTAACGCTAAAGTCTTCATCGGCAAACAAGGCTCTCTAGTGAAGTCTGGAGGGTCGTGACAATTTTAAGCCTGGGTCAATTTGGCTTTCAAGAACTCGCGTTTCTCGAGCATTTCGAGGATTGTGGTGCGAAAATTCTTGCCAGACAAGGGTTTGTGCACCACCACGTCCGCCCCGACCAGATTGGCTTTCTTCTGGGTGTCATCGTCGGTGTGGGCGGTCAGCAAAATGACGGGTGTGGCTTTTAACCTCGAGACCCGTTTGATTCTCGAGCAGACTTCAAGTCCGTCAATAAAGGGCATGGTGATGTCAAGAATAATCAAATCTGGGGTGTTTTCTTTTAAGTGCGCCAGGGCGTCACGTCCGTCAGCGACCTGGGTGACTTCGTGCGATTCGGCGGTTAGAATCATCTCGAGCAAGCTGCGGATGCTGTCAGAGTCGTCCGCAATGAGGATTTTTTTGGCTTCTAGCATGATTTAGTGTAATCCAATTCTTAATGAGTGGTTTAAAGTTTTTCTGCTGGGCGTATACTGGAGAGCGATCTGTCTATGGTAGAGATAAGCTCGAGTGGACAATTGGATGGGACACCAGAAGCGACAAGCTTGCTGGTTTTGGAAATCAGTATTGCGGGACAGGCATACGCGATTCGGGCTGAGCATGTGCAAAAAGTGCTGCCGATTGCCGCCTGGACAACTCAATCCCATCTCGGTGAACATGTGGTTGGAATATTGCAACTCGAGGGTCAAGCCTTGCCGGTAATGGATGCTCGAGTCTGCCTTGGTTTTGAAAGCCAATCGCCCAGCGTTCATGATCATTTGTTGCTGGTGCAGACCAATTCAAGGTTTTTGATTTGGCTCGAACGTGCCAACGCCCTTCGGGATTGGAAGGAAACCGATACACTCCTCAACCTCGAAATTTTTGAACCGAGCGTGAATTCATGAACCCAGCGTTGGACGCCTTGTTGGCGCTCGTCGAAACCAACACGGGTTTGAGGCTGAATGCGGTACAAGCCTGGACGTTAGGTGCAATGCTCGAGAAACTGGCGATCAGCCAGCAAACCAATCCCCAAGATTTGGTGCGTGCTTTTGAGGCTGGACAACAACCCGAGATGTTGGCTGAATTGCAAACCAAATTCACGGTTTCAGAAACACATTTTTACCGCATCGCGCCACAAATCGAGCTACTGAAAAACACGATTCTGCCCGAATTGATCAAGCTTAACCACACGCGGCGACAATTGCGTTTTTGGTCGGCGGGTTGCTCGAGCGGCGAGGAAGTCTACACGCTCTTGATGCTGCTCGAGGAGATTGGCGGCTTAAACGACTGGGATGTGCGCGTTCTGGGCACAGACTTAAATCCTGAGGTGCTCGAATTGGCTCGGCTTGGCAGCTACGGACACTGGTCGTTTCGGGACACGCCATTGTCGGTCATTGAACGGTTTTTTCAAGGCGGCGGCGGAAAATATCAGGTTCGCGGCGATTTACGAACTCGAGCCAGTTTTGAAGTTCATAATGTGCTGTTGCCACTGGAATCCAACCAAAAATTTGATTTGATTTTGTGCCGCAACCTCACGATTTACTTCTCGCCCCAAAGCGCTCAAGTCGTGTACCAGAACCTGGCGGCACAATTGCTTGCGGATGCCTGGCTGGTTTTGGGTCCGAGCGACCCACCGATTCAACCCAGCGTCATTGAACAAATCGGTTTGCAACGCGTGATGCTGCCAGGGGTGGTCGTCTGGAAAAAACCTGCGAATCTTCCAGAAATCAGTACCGTCCAAACCCCAAAAAGCCCCAGACCTCAAGTTCAAAAACTCGAGGTTTGGCAAGAATACTTGAAAGAGGGTTATCACAGTTTGCAAGCCAAAAATTACACCACCGCCCTCGAGCAACTGCGCCGCGCCGCTTTCCTAGAACCCAGGCAAGCTTTAGCGCAGATTGGCATCGCACAAGCTTTTCTGGGCTTAAGACAACATGCCAGGGCTTTGGGGGCGTTGCGTCAAGCCAAAAACGTACTCTCAAACCTCGAGCCAGACCAAAAATTATGGGGTTGCGATAAAACCACAGAAGAATTATTGCAACTCGTCAACGATCTGTTCGGGCAATCACAGGTCTCATCATGAGTTTTGATCATCTTTCAGACATCGAGCGCGTTGTGCTGCAAAAACGCTCAGAGCAACTTTCTCAAACCCAAACCCTCAACCCAAAGCCAAAACTCGAGGTGGTGACCCTCAGCATCCAAAACAAGCGTTACGCCCTCGAGTTGCCCGACTTACACGCGGTGGTGCGTTCCAAAATCACCAAGTTGCCAGGTTTGCCCCCAGTCGTTGCGGGCGCAATCAACGTTCAAGGGCAACTGGTCAGCGTGCTCGAGTTGGCGTTGCTGCTGGGCTTGGATTTGCCCGAAGGAGCAGACGAATGCGTGTTGCTGGTCAACACGCCACAAGGAAGCCTGGGTTTGCGCGTATCAAACCTACCCGAACTCGAAACGATAGACGCGCCGAATGCTCAAAATCCGAGTTTGAACCAGATTGTGCTTTTAAACATCAACCAATTGCTGCAAACCGTCCAGACATTGACGCTCGAGAAAAAAGTATGATCAAATTGAATACTTGAGGCTCGAGTGAGCTTGTTGGAAAGTGCTGGGGGTTGAGTGTGTATCAACGGTTTAGAAACCTGAAATTGTTCCAAAAAATAGTATTGATCGTTTTTGGACTCACGCTACCGGTGGTCGCACTGGCAAGTTCGTTCGTGGTGAACGAATTTATCAGGGTCACGAGAAACAACGCTGGAGTGCGTTTGCAAGGTTTGGCGTACAACGCCGCCGATAAACTTGATCGCAACCTGTTTGAACGTTACGGCGATGTTCAAGCCTTTGCCGTCAGCAAGCAAGCCACGTCGCTCTATGTGGATGAAATCATCCCCTGGATGAACACCATGACCAAAATTTACGCTCCAAATTATTCACTGATGCTGATGGCAAACCTCAGTGGCAAAATTATCGCTGCCAACACCATCAAAGGCGACGGATCGGCGTTGCAAAACAATTTGGTGCTCGGTCAAAATGTCCGTAACCAGGCATGGTTTCAGGCGGCGGTGAGCAACAAAATCAACCGTGGCTCGAGCCTGGTCAGCGATGTTCACCATGAACCGCTTGTGGCAGCAGTTTACGGCGCACAAAACGATCTGGTGATGTCTTTTACCGCCCCAGTGCGCGGCGCAACCGGCGAGGTGATTGGCGTTTGGACCAATTTTTTTGATTGGCAGGTGGTCAAAACCATTTTAAGTGATGTCGAACGCATCGCCAGCAGTGAAGGTCATCAACATGTCAACCTGATCCTTGCCGATAAAAACGGTTTGTTGCTGGCAGGCGCAAACGATGAATCGATTCTCAAAAATAAATTAACCGATTATGCCAGCATTCTTGGCGCAACCCAAAAACCTTCGGGTTATGCCAACGGTCAAGGTTACGGCGGAATCGATCTGAACATGACCAAACCCGCCATCGAAGCCTGGTCACGTGAATTTGGTTACTCGAGTTACAACGGTCTGCAATGGATTGTGGGTGCCAGCCAAGACAATTCAGAAATTGCTGCCGAGGGCAGCGGCTTGGTGCGCACGGTGCTTGCGGCGGCGCTCGCGGTGCTTGCCATGACCGTACTTTCGGGTTGGTTGATGGCACGTTATTTGGCACGCAGGGTCAACAACATGGTCGGTGTTGCCAATGAGCTTGCCAAAGGCGATATCAACCAAAAAATTGTCGATCTCAACCAAGACGAAATTGGCGATCTGGCGAGGGCGTTTGATACGATGATCGCGCATCAGAATTCAATGGCGAAAGTTGCCGATCAAATCAGTTTGGGTGACCTCTCGAGTCAAGTCAAAGCCGCCAGCGACAACGACACGCTCGGTTTGGCATTCACCAGAATGGGCACCAATTTAAAGGTCTTGATTGGCGAGATTCAGCGCAGTTCGGGCAATGTTGCCAGTGCCTCGAACCAAATTTTGGCAGTCACCAGCCAACAAGCCTCGGGGGTCAACGAACAATCGGCGGCAATCAGCCAAACCAGTGCCACCGTCGAAGAGGTCAGAGCCAGCGCCGACCAAGCCGTTGACATGGCAAACACCGTCAACGACAACGCTCAAGCCGCCTCTCGAGTGGCAACAATTGGCGTTCAAGCGGTTCAGGAAGCCACACGGGGCATGGAGGAAATCAAAAATCAGGTTTCTCAGATTGCCGAAAACATTGTCGCACTTTCAGAACAAACCCAGCAAATTGGTGAGATCATCACCACCGTCAGCGACCTTGCCGATCAATCAAACCTGCTGGCATTGAACGCCGCCATCGAAGCCGCTCGAGCTGGCGAACAGGGCAAGGGTTTTGCCGTGGTCGCCCAAGAAATTCGGTTGCTGGCAGAACAATCCAAGAACGCCACCTTTCAGGTGCGCGGCATTCTGGGCGACATTCAAAAAGCCACCAACACCGCCGTCATGACAACCGAACAAGGCTTGAAGGTGGCAGATGCCGGCACACAAAATATTGATCAGCTTGGACAGACCATCCACGAACTCTCCGAAGCCATTCAGCAAGCCGCCTACAGTTCGCAACTGATTGGCGCAAGTGTGCGCCAGCACAGCGTTGGCATGGAGCAAATCGCGGCTGCCATGCAAAACATCAACCGTGCCACCTTCGAAAACCTCAGCACCACCAACCACACCAAAGCGGCAGCCGAAAACCTCAGCAAGCTCAGCCGCCGATTGAACAATTTGATCACCGGTTACAAAACCGAATCGGTGCTTGCCCCCGAAATTGAAACCCCATTTTCGCTGCCTGAGGGCAAAAAACAAGAACCCGAAATCGACATTTTTAGCACCTCATCATGAAAGACCTCGAGTTGGCGTTTGAAGCAGAATTTTTGGGGCGTTTAAAGACGTTACGCGAAAATCTCGGTTTGAGTGCGGTGTTGCAACTCGAGTTACATAGAATTGCCGTTGCCGCCCGAAGTGCCAATCAAACTGAACTTGAACGAAATGCCGTTCGGCTCGAGGCTGAACTTTTAAGAAACCCACCAGGATTTGCCGCGTTCAGGCTTGCCAGTCACGACCCAAAAAGTTTGCAGTTGCTTGAGGCGCTGGGTTTGAAGGCTGTGCCGCTGTCGGTTGACAATGCTTTTTTGATGGCTTTCGAGCAAGAGCTGGCAACCAGACGCATCAGTTTACAAAGCCTGATTTCTGCCTGGCGGGCAAACCCAAATGACGCGTCTCGTCATCTCGCCAAGCTCGAGACGCACCGTTTACGGGTTGCCGCCCGAGCCGTGCAACATCCGCTCGAAACGCCGCTCGAGCATTTGGAAACTATTCTCGAGCAAGCCGATTTGCACGCCCTGGAAAACTTAGCGCAAACCCGAGATGAACACGGTTTTTTTCAAAGCCTGCTCGCCGCACCAAAAACCCTGCCCAACAAACCCGCCAGTACCGATAGCGTACGGGTCAATGTGCAACGCCTGGACACCCTGCTGGCGCAATCTGGTGAATTGACCATCGCCAGAATCAAACTCGAGAC
>JAYTKL010000169.1:0-12240 GCA_043730305.1 Deinococcales bacterium
CCTGATGTTTTTTTCGTCAGCGGTTCACCAATCCGGTGGTGTCAAACGCACCATCGGATTGGCCAGAACCCAGGATTTGCTGACCGCTTGGGTGGTGGACGCCGAACCTGTTTTTCCGATTTCTGAGCAAGTAGAAAACAGCAGTTTACATTTTGAAACCTCCAGTAACCTCTGGTTTTTATTCACCAACCACATTGGCATTGACCCCGAAACCAAAATCGAATACACCGATGCCATATGGGTGTACTGGTCTGAAAACCTGACCAAGTGGAATCCCGAGAATAAAGCGGTGGTACTGGACTCAAGCAATTGCAGATGGTCAAAAAACATCATCGGTTTACCGTCCGTACTGAAAATCGGTGATCGTTTAGCCGTTTTCTACGACGGTTATCGCGGCTCAGATTTATGGCACATGGGACGCGATATTGGTTTGGCATGGCTCGAGTTACCGCTGATACCGCCACAGAAGAAGCATTGAAACCCTGAGGGTGCGCGTGGCGAAGGACGCGGGCAGGCATTGCCGCTCGAGGTGATGCGCGGCGACCGCACTAGGTAGGCGCAATGAACCAGATTTTCGCCTTACAGACCTCAGCCTGCGTCCGATCTCGATTGGCAGATCGGTCTCGACCCTCGAGCGCGACCAGCAACATGGAGTGTGGTCATGTACCCACAGATTGAACGGGTTCACATCGTCTTCAAAACCCATTTTGACAATGGGTTCACCGACCTCGCGCAGCACGTCCTCGACGATTATCTACGGCATTTCATTCCCAAAGCGATTCGCACGGCCGAGATTCTGCACGCTTCCGACCGCGAGGAAAAGTTCGTCTGGACGCTCGGCTCGTGGCTGGTGCAACGCGCGTTGGAAGTGCCGGATAAGACAGCCCGTGGGCGGCTCGAGCGTGCAATCGAGACCGGTCGCATCGTCTGGCACGCATTGCCGTTCACGTCCCACGTAGAACTGATGGACGCATCGTTGTTTCGCCACGCGCTGAGTCTGTCTCGAGACCTCGACGCACGATTTGCCAAAACGACCATCGCCGCCAATTTCACCGATGTTCCGGGCATGACTCGAGCAGCCGTTGGGCTGCTGTGTGAAGCGGGCGTGGAATTCCTGCACATCGGCGTCAACGGGGCTTGCCCAGTCCCTGATGTCCCACCCATTTTCGTCTGGCGCGACGCCAACGGCGCTGAAATCATCGTCAATTACCACGATCAGTACGGCGGCATCACCGTCGTGGACGGTTGCGCTGAGGCATTGGCGATGGAGTTCACCCGAGATAACCTCGGGCCGCACGGCGTCGAAGAGGTCATTCTGGTGTACCGACGGCTGCGAGCGCAATTTCCAAACGCACAACTCGTCGCCTCCGATTTGAATGCGTTTGCGCGGGCGCTGTCCAAAGTACAGCCAGCGCTGCCAGTGGTCACGGCTGAGATTGGCGATACGTGGATTCACGGCGTCGCCACCGATCCGTGGAAAGTGGCTCGATTCCGCGAGCTGAGCCGCTTGCGGCGCTCTTGGCTCGAGGCCGGACGCGCGACGGCAGATGAGCTGGCACCGATGGGCGACGCGTTGTTGCTGGTGGCTGAACACACGTGGGGCATGGACGAGAAAGCGCACCTCGGCGATGTCACGCGCTATGCGGCCGCCACTTTCAGCGCCGCTCGCTCGCGGCCCAACTTTCAATCTTTCGAGGCGTCGTGGGACGAGCAGCGCAGGTATCTCTCGCAAGCCGTAGCCGGCATCGGTCGCGAGGAGTTGCGCGGCGAAGCCGAGCTTGCGCTCGAGAGGCTGGGTGCACCACTCACCCCTGAAGCCGTTGAACACCGCGTTCTCGAGCCGCTCGAGCCGCAGACCACGGCGCATTTCGAGTTGATGTTCGGTGAGGATGGCTCGATTGTGCGGCTGACTGGTCGCGCCTTGAACGGTCAACCGAGGCGCGAGTGGCTGGCTGCTGGGCAGCATCTGGCGGGCGTTTACTGTGAAACCTTCTCGCCCGCCAGTTATCAGCGTTTCTTTTCAGAGTACGTCCGCCCGGAACATCACGTCTCGTGGTGGCTCGAGGGCGATTTCGGTAAGCCGGGTTTGGCATCGGCTGACGTGACCGCCCAGATGTGGGCGCCACAATTGCAGTCCCTGCATCGCCACGATGAATTGTTCGGTGTGCGTTTAAAGCTCGAGCTGTCCATGCCAGCCGAGGCGACTGCGCTGTACGGCGCTCCGCCACGTTTGGTTCTCGAGGTCTTCGCGCCGCACGCCGCGCCCGAGTTGCATATTGACCTGCAATGGTTCGAGAAACCGGCCGCTCGCGTCCCGCACGCGATCTGGTTTTCAACTGAATTTGACTTGCCCGATCACAGCGCGTGGTGGCTCGAGAAGCTCGGTGGTTGGGTATCGCCGCTGGAAATCGTCAAGGGCGGCAACCGAACGTTGCACGCGGTCGGTGTCGGAGCCGAGTGCCGTGGGGATGACGCGACGGTTCGGCTTGAGACGCTTGATGCGCCGCTGATCGCCGTCGGCGCACCGGCATTGCTGCGATTCGAGGATCGGTTGCCAGACCCATCCAAAGGGTTACACGTAAATCTGTACAACAACGTCTGGGGAACCAATTTCCCAATGTGGTCGGCGGGTGATGCACGTTTCCGCTTCGTTGTCAGGCTCGAGCGAAAATGACGGTGCAGCAAAATCTTTACCATGTCAACGCTTCCGCTGACGAAACTCGAGTGGTCAACTCTTGCCGACCAGTCGTGCGAAACATCGCTGATCCATGCTTTTCAGCACTGAGGCAAGGCTGTCACCACAAAAAAATACAGGAGATTTCATGACACAACGCCCTGTGGATTCAACTCCCGATGATTTCACAATCAACCTCCCCACGTTTTCGCTGGAACTCTCCTTGACCTCCTTGGGAGTTCGAGAACGTCAACCAGTCGTCTGGGACACCCTCGATTCAAAACCCGTCTGGAATCCTGATTCCCTGCCCGGAATCCAAATCGCAATTACCCTCGAGCGAGGCGTTTTGGAACTCGAGCTGAACGCCTCTAGTCTCTGGTCTGACGATGTGGCATTCGAGCTGAGAGTTCACTTGCAGGAAGGCATCATTCCCGAAAGCCTGTTCTGGGCTTCGTACCTCGGTCGTCTGGTGCAACGCTCGAGCCTGGACGATGTGGTCGGGGTTTTCTACGGAGCGGGAAAACCTGCGTCCTGGTCTGATATAAAAGACTCCGAGCTGAGACTCTCCATTCCGATGGCGGTGTTGTGTGCTGCAAACCGAAAGTGGTTGATTGGGTCAGACCCCGAGTTTTCAACTTCGATTCGGCTCGAACACGTTGACGGGCAATCCGTTCTTGTCTACGGCTGGACATGGCTGGCGGCGGCTGGACAGCACTCGCTCGAGCGGCGACGGTTTCTGCTTCAACCAATCGCCGATGAGCGCACCGCGCTGGACAAGTGGTTTGAACTGGCGACCCCAGAGATTCCTGCCGGACCCACTTGGCTGCACGACATCGCCTTTCAAAATTATGATTTCTTGTCCAAAGATGGTCAAGGCTGGTATCAGGACATTGATGCAGCCTGCACATGGATCGCACCAGAAGACCGGCATCGGGTACTATTTTGCCTGCACGGTTGGTACGACGAAGTGGGCGCGTACTGCTTTGATACAACCACCCGAATGCTCAAGCAATCTTGGTTGGCATTCCCGCACGTTAATCACCCCGATGTCCTCGCCAAATCAGTCACCGCAACGGACACCAAACTGTCCTCAGACGGCTACTCTTACCGCAACCTCGAGCGGTATCAACCCGTTCAAATGGATTGGATAAAAATTCGAGACCGTTTGGACTACGCAAAACAACGCGGTTTCCGTACAGCATTTTACTTAATGACGGGGCTTCAAGCCTCGGGTGACAAAACCAGACACGTTGCCGAAGGTACTGGACTCGAGCTGGACGGGCATCTCTGGACAGGACCTGACGCGGTAGGTGCGACGTATGTGCGAAATCCCTTGAATCCGCAGGTTCAAAAAGATGTGCTCGATTACTTGGCAGCCTTGCTCGAGCAGGTTGGTGACTTGGTAGATGCGTTGGCCTATGACGAAGCCTATTACATTCCGTTTGGGACGCTCGGACCTGCCAAGACCCGTGGCTATGCAGACCGCGCTCAGGCTCACTTGCTGCGTGACATGACCGCGATGTGCCATCGCTGCAATCCCAACATCGCCTTGCTGACCGCCGACCTACTTGGCTATCCTGCACTCGAGCAGCAAGCCTTTCCCTACTCGCTTTTCGCCGATGGGATTTATCAAGACTCGCACGGTCATCCGCAAACATGGAGCGCGGTTCGCTTTCCAGCTTGGCGCAATGTGGCGTGGGGTTGCAACTGGGCACCGATAACGAATCTTGAGCTTATTCGATACGGGGTGCTGGCCCATGACGCCACGATTGCGTGGGGCAACGGTTGTTTTGGCGATGATACAGGACTGGCAGAGATCAATGAAGTCACCAGAAAAAAGCTGTTGTCTTTATGGCAGTCGCGGATGCGGCAGGCTCGCAGTCGGACACTGCCGATTGCTCGGCAAGTTTATGCAGGCACGACGGGAATGTCTGAAGCCAATGGGGGCTAACAACGGTAGCTGTTGTTCCTGTGGGGTTGGTCTTCACGCTGCTCAGGCGCTACTGGGTCCGCGGATTCCTTGAGGGCGGCATCAAAGGTTAGGTTTGGAGTTCAATATGAAAATCGTTGCCATAACTGCTCGAGATATTCGTTTTCCGACTTCACAGCATTTAGATGGTTCAGATGCGATGAATCCAGACCCTGATTACAGCGCAGCTTACGTGATCTTGCACACCGACTCGAGTTTAACGGGTCATGGGCTGACTTTCACGATTGGTCGCGGTAACGAAGTCGTGGTGGCTGCAATGCAGGCGCTTAAACATTTGATTGTTGGGCAGACGCTCGAGGAATTTACGGCTGACATGGGCAAGTTTTATCGACACATGACCTCGGATTCGCAGCTTCGCTGGGTTGGTCCCGAAAAAGGTGTGATGCACCTTGCGACAGCCGCCATCATTAACGCCGTCTGGGATTTATGGGCGAAGCTCGAGGGTAAACCGCTTTGGAAATTGCTGGCAGACATGACCCCTGCCGAGCTGGTGCGCTGTATTGACTTTCGGTACATCACCGATGCTTTAACCCCACAAGAAGCGTTCGAGATCTTAACCAAACTCGAGCCAACCAAGGCGGTCAGAACCGCGCAGATGCTCGAGCAGGGTTTTCCTGCTTACACCACTGGTGCGGGTTGGTTGGGTTATTCGGATGACAAAGTCAGGCGTTTGTGCCGTGAGGCTTTAGCGAACGGTTTTAGGCACATCAAAATTAAGGTTGGAGGCAATTTAGAGGGTGACATACGCCGTGCGGGTCTCATCCGTGAGGAAATCGGTTGGGATAATTTTTTAATGGTCGATGCCAACCAAGTTTGGGATGTGCAAGAAGCGATTGATTGGATGCAGCACTTGGTGGTTTTCAAGCCGCTCTGGATTGAAGAACCGACTTCGCCTGACGACATTCTTGGTCATGCCACGATTGCCAAAGCAATGCGGCCTTACGCGATTGGTGTGGCGACTGGCGAAATGGGTCAAAACCGAGTGTTATTCAAGCAACTGCTGCAAGCCAAGGCAATTTCCTTTTGTCAGATAGACGCGACTCGAGTCGGTGGTGTCAATGAGAACTTAGCGGTGCTTTTAATGTGCGCTAAGTTTGGCATTCCCGTTTGTCCGCACGCAGGCGGTGTGGGCTTGTGCGAGTACGTGCAGCACTTGTCTATCTTTGATTTTATCGCGGTGTCGGGCAGTTTGGAAAACCGCGTGATTGAATTTGCCGATCATTTGCACGAGCATTTTCTAGACCCCTGCGAAGTTAAAAATGGGCATTACACCGCCCCTCGAGCGGCTGGATACAGCATCGAAATGAAAAGCGCTTCCCTCCAGGAATACGAATTTCCGAATGGTTCAATCTGGAGCAAAGCATGACGCAAGCTTTTGGTCGCCCAAGCAAACTGAAAACTCGAGCCGAATTGCTTGCGCTGTTTCAAAATCCAAGTCAGGATTTCGCAGCGATTTCGTTTTTCTTCTGGAATGGCGAAGCCCTGACCAAGGAGCGGTTGTCTTGGCAACTCGAGCAATTGCGCTCCAAAGGGATTGGCGGAACAATTGTCAGCTACATTCACCAAGCCAATTTGGACATTGATAACAGCGATCCAGTTATTTTTTCGGACGTGTGGTGGGAATTATTTGTCTGGTTTATAACAGAATCCAAACGGCTTGGCATGAAGGTTGGCATTCAGGATTACTGCATTGTCAACCCGATTCTCGAGCAATTGGCTGTGGATTTCCCCGAGTTGCGGGGTGCATCGCTCGAAAAAATTCAGCTCGAGGTGATTGGGGCTGGCGCAGTCAAGCTCGAGATTCCCGAGGCGGGCGCACTGGTTTCGATTCGGGCTTTTCCTCAACTCGAGACTGGGCTGGATGCTGAGGCGGCGCTCGATTTGCAACCGCTGATGCTTGGGAGAAAACTCGAGTGGACTGCGCCAGATGGTTTATGGACTGTGGTGGCTGTGTACGCCTCGCCAAAGGGTTTTAACCCCCTGCATTCGACGGCTGGTGCTCGAGCCATTGAACGGCTTTACGCACCCTTTGAAACCTACTGTGCGGATGAAATCGGTCAGACCCTCGCGGTCTTTTTTCAGGATGAACTCGACTTCGGGAACCGAATGCCGCGCTGGTCGCCCGAAGTTTTAGCGGCATTCAAGCAACGCAAAGGCTACGACCTCGAGCCTGAACTGGCAGCCCTGTGGTTTGACTTGGGCGCACGAACCAGCAAAATCCGCATTGATTACGCCGATGTCGTCACGCAATTAACCGAAGACCGTTATTTCAAACCCGTGTTTGACTGGCACGAACGGCACGGCACTTTGTTTGGACACGATAACCTCGGGCGTGGCGACATCACCGAAGGCTTGAGCGCTTACGGCGATGCGATGCGTACCATGCGTTGGTACTCTGCGCCCGGCAGCGACGACCCGCATCTCGAGGGCAAGCGGCGTTTTATGGGTTTCAAAGTCAACAGTTCCATCGCCCATTTGTACCAACGACCAAGGGTTTGGAACGAGGGTTTTTACGGCAGTGGTTGGGGGGTCACACCAGCCCAATTGCTATCCGCCCTGAACGAAGATTTCGCCTATGGCGTGACGCTTTTTAATCCTCATGCTTTGTACTACACCACATTGGGTGGTTGGTGGGAATGGGCCCCACCCGATTTTCATTTTCGTCAACCATACTGGAACATGACCGCGCCGTTCTGGAGGTACATCACGCGAATCAGTGCGGTGCTCTCGAGTGGAGATCATCGCTGTGACGTGGCGATTCTGTACCCCAGTACCGATCTCGAGGCGGGATTTACCACGGGGGTTGCCTGCGCCGAAGAACTCGGGCGCGAGCTGTTTGACACAGGTCTGGATTTTGATTTTCTGGACTTCCAATCTTTGGCTCGAGCGACCATCGAGAACGCAAGTCTATGTGTATCAGGCGAGCAGTACCGCGTGCTGATCTTCCCCAATGTCCAGGCGGTGCGCTTCTCGAGTTTGCAGCGAGCTTTGGCGTTCAAACGCGCTGGCGGCATTGTGCTGGCGCTGGGTTGTCTCCCGACTTGCACCGACCGTCTTGGGGGTGACGACCCAGAAATGCGGGCGATTCTCGAGGAGTTGTTTGCCGAATTCACGCTCAGCATAGCGGCAGTCCTCAGCACCATTAACGACAATCTCGAGCGCGATTTTATTCCCGATCAAGCCAACGTATGCGTTTTGCACCGGGTGATCGAGCAACAAGATTTGTACTTTGTGTTCAACAAAAGTTCAGAACAAAAAACCATTGCGCCCTTGTTTCGCAATTCTGGACAAGCCGAAATTTGGGATGCCTGGGCGGGTACGACTCAGACGGCTCGAGGTTGCCACCAAGGAGGTGCTTACCAACGTGTTCCTTTGATTCTCGAGCCTCATGGCGCTCAAGTCGTTGTTTTTGACCGTACCCAAGTTGCCGTGCAGTTACCCGCCATTCAGGAAACCATTGTCGAACGGCTTGCCCTAAATCACGATTGGGGATTTGAACTCGTACCGCTACTGGATAATCGTCACGGTGACTTCAGACAACCCGCCAGTTTTGAACCACTGAAACCCGAACTGCGTCATTTCAAATGCTTGGAAGCCTCGCCGGACGAGGACTGGTCGGCTCCAACGGTCAACGACGCAAATTGGCAAGAAGTTCTGGCAGATTACGGCACGCATTTCTGGCAACTGGAACCCGTTCCAGAAAACACCAATCTCGAGTCTTTAGAGCAAATGTTGCTTAACCTCGAGCAGATTAATCCGCAAGAGAATATTGAATGCAACGGCTTATCGTTGCGCTGGAAAGAATACGCCTATTCCGAGCGCTTTGGGATTGAACGCGACGCATTGCTTTCCCATTGGCTGACCGGTCCACACGGCTTAAAAGGACAAGTCCCAGACGAATACCTCGATGTGACCCAAGGCGAGCCAAGCGCCACTCAAGACGGGTACGTCTACCTCTGGACGACCTTCGAGAACGCACAACCAATGTATTTGGCCACCAAAAGCCGAGCGGCGTACTGCCTTTGGTTAGATGGTCAGGTGACCCTCGAGCAACCACTGAGCCTGGGCGCAGCACACTATCCTCCGTGGGACATCCCAATTTACGACGCACCAAACTTGCACGTACCAGTGGTGAATGCCCAACATCGGGTTTTGCTGCGCTTGAAACTCGAGCCGGTGCAACGCACTCGAGCCGGTTTGAGTATCCGAACGACACAAACCCAAGTCGCTCGAGGACTGGAATTGGTTACCAATGGTTTTAACCATCGTCCAGGTCAAACTGGGCAAATCACGTGGTTGCGTTGCCTGACACCGCCGGGTACGGACAATTTGCGAATCCATGTAAGTGGCACACTAGACGCTTGGCTTGACGGACAAGCCCTCGAAACGGTCAGCAACAGCACCAATCCCGACGGCTCGAGTAGCATCGAACTAAAAACCAGTACCGCGCCCGCACTCGCCTCGGTGCTTGCCTTACGCATCGAAGCCGACGCTGGACAGTACGGCGGCGCTGTGCTGACCCAACCCATCACCTTTGATTGTCACGCCAAAACCGTACCGCTTGGTGACTGGGCAGATTTCAGCTTGAAAAATTACTCTGGCGGTGCAAAATACCATCAACATATTAACCTCGAGCCGCTCAAGGCGGGTCAAAGACTCGAGTTGCGCCTTGGAGCAGTGATTGCCGCTGCCGAAATCATGGTCAATGGGATCAGCGCCGCTATTTTACTGACCGCACCTTGGAGCGTAGACATCAGTCGGTTCGTACAGGCTGGTGAAAACAGCTTTGAGATTTTGATCGCCAACACGGTCGCCAACGAATTTTCTAATTTGCCCTCGCCGTATGTCAGCTCTGCACAAACCAAATCTGGATTGTTTGAACCAATTGAACTGATCTGGTTTGAACAAATAACGCCCTAAGATCAGTATTGATCAGATAGATTCGAGGAGTACAGAGAGTTACACGCCAAACCTTGGGTTGGTGTGCTCGAAACGCTCAAAAAAGCGGGCATTCAAAACTACAGCATTTATCTACATGGTGATCTGCTGTTCTCGTACCTCGAGTATCACGGCTCAGACTGGCAGGCAGCCAGGCAGATGATTGCAGCCGACCCAATCACTCGAGACTGGTGGAAGCTGACCGATCCGTGCCAGAAGCCGTTTCCGAGTGCGAAAAGCAATGAAATGTGGTCGATCATGGAGCCAATTTTTCTAATGGAGTAGCGACTCATGACACCAATTCTTGCTACCGATCAGGTTTTTGTTGGTAAAGATGTTTCCATTACACGGCTTGGCTTCGGCGCAGCCACCCAAGGCGGACTGATTCAAGCCACTTCCGAACTCGAGGCTCGAAGCGTCTTTCAAACCGCTTGGGATGCAGGGCTGCGCCACTTCGACACCGTGCCTTGGTAAGGGCGTCCGTGACGATCAAATCCCGAAGCGAAAGTATCGCTGCTGAACTCGTACTCGCCCGAACCCAATTTGAGCAATCAAACGAATCTGGAGTCAACCACTGAGGAGTACGAATACATGGTTGCATCCAACGATTGGGCTGTCACAGCGACTGGGCTTGGCGGCGAAACGCCTGCGGTGACTGCCCGACGACGCGTTTGAACAGCTTGGAAAAATGAAACGGGTCAACAATCCCAACCTGCGCCGCGATCTGGTGAATCGGGCGGCTCGAGCTGCGCAGTAAGCGTTTGGCTTCCGCGACGCGCAGACCAGTGATCCAGCGATTCGGCGAGGTGTACAAGTGGTGTTTGAACAGTCGGTGGACGCTCGCCGGACTGCAACCCGTGACACTGGCCAGCACAGCGACGGTCAGCGGCTGCTCGAGATGAGACTTGCTGTACTCCAGCATCTGTTGCAGTCGTTCTGGGAGGTTGCTCGGCGCGTAAGCCTGCTGATGAATCACAGCGCTGATCTCTTCCAACAAGAGTTGCGCCAAGTGCCGCATTGGTGTTTCTGTTAGCACTGAACCGATGAAGCGTTCGACGATGTAATGTGACAGCAGACGCAAAGATTGCGCGAGCGCCAACGAACCCCATTTAATGCCCTCGAGTTCCGGCCAATGCCGGTCGGAACGCCGCTCAGACCGCGCGAGGGCATCGCTGAAACCGTGCGAAACGGCAAATTCGACCGGTTGTAGGCGGTCGTGATGCGGGATCAGGTGAACCCCGCCGACCCGAAAAGGTCGCTCAGCGGCTGCCTCATAGACGATTTCGTGCCCCCACGGGAGGAACACGAAATCGTCCACCTCGAGCGCGATCCACTGCCCGTTGACGCGCACCCGCCCGAAGCCGCTGACGACCCACAACAGCATTCGACTCTCGACGCAAGCGTTGAGAATGCGTTCGCTCGCACCAAACTGAAACCAGTTGGCGAGGACAATTACTGGGTCGGGGGAGGCTGAGGGCGTGATAGAAATATCCATGTGGTGACAGCTTTGGCTATGGTCACCGCACTCTACTCGATCTATCGTGTGGGCATGACAAGTCAACCAGCCATCGTCACGCCGAGCGCCGAATTCGTTGACTCGCTGCCGCTCATGAAGAACCCCGCAGCGCTGCGGACACGTGCGCTCGAGGATGGTTACCTGTTTTTTCGCGGGCTGCTGCCGATCGCGGACGTGATGGCATTGCGGGCTGAGTTCCTCGCGGTCGTGGAGCGTCACGGCTGGCGCAGGACAGGGCAGGATGCCTTCGGAGATTGCGTCGAAAAGACAGTCATTGACAAAATCAGCGATGCTGAAATGCGGCTTGACATTGGCGTCAGCATCGCCGCCTACAACGATGTGCAACGTCTCGAGCTTTTCCACCGCCTGCCGCATCACCCAAAACTGCTCGAGCTGTTCGGTACGCTGTTCGGGCGCACGCCATTCGTGCATCCGCGCCACATCGCTCGCATGGCGACACCGCACCGCAGCATGGTTCCGACGCCGATCCACCAAGATTTCCCGCTGATTCAAGGCAGTCAGAACACGTGGACGTGTTGGTTGCCGCTCGGCGATTGCCCACAGGCACTGGGCGGGCTGAGCATCCTGCGCGGATCGCACCGCAACGGTTACTTGCCCGTGCAGATGACTGGCGGTGCGGGCGGTCTCGAGGCGCAACTCTGTCAACACGAAACCGATTGGCTGGTTACTGATTACCGTTGCGGCGACGTGCTGATCTTCCCGTGCTTCACCGTTCACCGGGCGTTGCGAGCCACGTTGACCGACCGTATCCGCTTGTCGCTCGACGTGCGTTATCAGCCGGATGACGAGCCAATTGAAGCCAAATCGCTGCTGCCACACTGCGATTTGCCGTGGGAGGAGATCTACGCCGATTGGACGAGCCGTGAATTGCAGTACTACTGGAAAGCCTTAAACCTCGAGCCTAGCCTGTGGAACGAGGCGTTGTTTCAACCCGGCACACGCATCTGCTGATAGCGCTACGGCATCTCGAGCACGTGTTTTCATGACTCACCGCTCGAGACGATCCAGACGGGCCCGAGCAGTCCACTCGGACGTTCGCGCCCCTCGAAAGCATTGGCGTTGGTGTTCGCCACTTCAACTTGCAACCCGTTGCGTCCAACG
>JAYTKL010000170.1:0-13521 GCA_043730305.1 Deinococcales bacterium
TACTCGAGCTTGACTTTCGCCAGCCCTTTGACGTGATCTTCGAGCGCGGTTTCATCGTTCGAGCCTGGTTGTTCACTGCCGCCCAAACCAGAAGAATTGGTCAGCAAATGCCGCACCCTGATGCTCGAGCCTCGCGGATCGTTGACGCGAAAATCGGGTAGGTACGTCGTGATCGGCGCATCCAAGTCAATCAAGCCACGTTCGAGAAGCTGCATGACGGCAACGGCTGTGAACGCCTTAGCAGTCGAGCCAATGTGACAGTGCGTGTCTGGTGTGAAAGCAGTCTGCATCTCGAGGTTGGCGCTGCCGAACCCTTTGGCGTATTGCGTGCCTTCACGATTGACAATCACAACGCTTAGACCAGGAACCAGTCCGTCCGCCATGCTTTCCTGAATCAATGCCTCGAGTTTTGCTTGCATTGCCGTTTCCATTCGTGCTCCTTTATGCTTGCCAGCGAATCCAGAGTTCGGGCGGCGAACGAAATTCATGACCTCGAGGTTGACCGGGACGCGCCGAATCGAGGCGCAAATTTGGCAGACGTTCAAACAAGACTTTTAAACCAATCTCCGCCTCGAGCCTCGCCAGTGCCGCACCAAGGCAGTAATGCCGCCCTATCGCAAATGACAAATGGTTTTTTGCATTCTCGCGCTCGAGCCTGAAAAGGTCGGGTTGTTCAAATTTTTCAGGATCGCGGTTGGCTGCGCCAATCATGCAGTTGATCGTGTCACCCACAGGAATTTTCACACCACCAATGATGGTATCCCTGGTGGCGCGACGGGTCAGGGTCTGCACGGGCGGCTCCCACCGCAGCGTTTCCTCAATCGCGTTATGAAGCAATTCTGGCTGATCGAGCACCCGCCGAAAATCGTTTGGGTGATTCAGTAACGCCCAAGTGGTGTTCAGTAAAAGCGCTGCCGTCGTCTCGAGTCCACCAAAAATGATCACGCGGCACGCCTCGAGTATTTCTATGTCGGTCAAATCGGTTTCGCTTTTTGCAAGATTTCCAAGGATGCTGTTGTCAGGATTTTCGCGCAATCGCTCGAGGTGGATTCGGGCAAAATCGCTGAAGGCTCGAGCGGCATTTTGTCCAATTTCGCGCACTTTTTCGTCGCGTTTGATGTTTGCCAAAGCCAAGCCGATCTCGCTGAACCAACCACGCACCAGCGCATGATCGTGAATTGGTAAGCCAAGCATCAGCATCACGATCTCGAGCGCCAAACGATCCGCCCAAGCTGTGGCAAGATTGATTTCTCCAACGTTAACGAACGAATCAATCAAAGCGTGCGCTCGAGCCTCAATGGTTGCACTCATTTCGGAACGCACAAATTTTGGCAAAAACGGCGGATGAAATGGTGTCCGTAAACGCGTGTGTTCTGTACCGTCGGTTGAGATCATGGTGCGCCCAAAAATCTCGTTGAGAAGCGATTCATCATCCTCAAGCGTGAACGTTTCAACGTCATGCAGTACACGTTCGACATCATCGAAGCGGGTTATGAACCACATTTTGAATTCTGAAACCCACGAGACTGGCTCGAGTTGCTGCAAGGCTTTGAGGACTGGATAAGGATTTTGGCTCAATTCGGCAAGTTGAACCTGGCTTCCAAGCCGAAATTGTTTTGACTCT
The DNA here is from genome assembly GCA_043730305.1 of Deinococcales bacterium. Taxonomy (GTDB): domain Bacteria; phylum Deinococcota; class Deinococci; order Deinococcales; family JAAFIG01; genus JANXTZ01. The sequence continues at coordinate 1,625 of JAYTKL010000170.1, forward strand.
TCAGCCTTCATTGGCTGCCCTGAATTTGGGTGCAGACCAAACAACAGAATTGAATTGTTGATCTTGAGTTGTTATCACTCGAGTCCCTTTCAGCCCAATGGTGGTGGCTGAGTGCATATTGAATTTAATGTAACAGTTGTAATAAAATAATACGAAACGAGCCGAACACTGTCAAGCCTCAAGACAACCAACGCAACTTCTCGTAAAATCAGCCTCTCGAGGTTCACTTGCCAAAACACATCAAACACGATGCACGAAGAATCGAAGTGACCAAAGCCGCCTGGCGGGTCATCATGCGTGACGGATTGGATCGCACCAGTATTCGCGCCATCGCCCACGAGCTCGATTTAACCACAAGCGTCGTCACGCATTACTTTCGTGACAAAGATGCGCTGATGTCATTTATCCTGGACACCATCAACGACCACCTCGAGACGCGACAACAACGGAGCATCACCAGCGAATCAGGCATCGAACGGCTCGAGCAACTGATCCTCTCGGCATTTCCGCTCGACGAAAAGGGTCGAACCGAATGGACCATCTGGATGGCGTTCGTCGGTTATGCCATCGGTCGTGAAACACTGCTCGAGGCACACCGTAAACGCTCACGCTATAACTTTACAATGATCGCAGCCGAACTCGAGGCGCTTAAAAGCCAAGGTTTGATTCGCAACGACTTGGATTGTTTATTCGAAGCAAAAACGATTCTTGCCATGATTGATGGCTTTGGTTTAAACCTGGTGCTCGATCCAGAAAGTTTTGGGGCGGACCTGACAAGTAGAAAACTTGAAACCCTGGTTGCAAATATGATTGGACGATTGAGGGAACAAGAAGTCAGTTCAACTACTACGAAATGAATCTCGAAAAGGAAATAACCTTGCTCAGCAATCGGCACGAATATCAGGTTGCTAGTACATGACCACAGTGATTATTACTGATTATCAAGTTTCGGGTACAACCGAGCCAACCGAACCCGCGCTTCCACCACACCAAACCGCCATTGCACCACCACCGCCCGATCATTCCGACCAACTCGCTGCCACCTCAACCAATTTTTCCTTACTGGGAATTCGTCGTCCTAAACACTGCCGTTCAAACACCGACCACTCGATCTCTGCCATGTTCAACCACGACCCATGCTTGGGCGTGAAATGAAACTCGAACCGTTCCAGCAACGCTCGAGCCTCACTTGGCGGCATTGACTGATACAACGCCGCTGGTGAATGCATTGAAAAGTTGTCCAGTACAAGGTGAATCTTCACCGCTTGCGGATATCGAGCAGCCAGTTTGCTCATTTGATCCGCAAAATCACGCGCACAACGCTGATCTGTCACTTCAACCAGCCGTTGACCTTTCAAAAGCTCAAACGCAATGAACAAATTTGTTGTCCCCTCACGTCGATACTCGTAATCCTCGCATTTCACAAACCCTGGTTTGGCAGGTAAAGCATCTTGTACGGTTAAAAGCAGTTGGTACGGCTTTTCGTCAAAGCAAACCACAGGATGCAACGCATCGTAAGGTCTGGCGTACAGACTCAGCACGTCCTCCATGCGCCAGACAAAATCGGCTGTTACCTGCGCAATACACCAACTCCGTTTCTTGCTCACAAGACAGCACCTTGCGGGCTGTTCGCGCTTCTGCCAGGGTTTAAGAAGGTTTTTTTAAGTTTGCGGCGTACAGTTTCATCGCTGATGCTTTCAACGAGTTTCAGTTCAACCATACGATCAGCCAAGAGTTGCATTGTCCACGATTCACGGTTGTTTGGTGCGTCGCTACACGCCAGGGCGATCAAGGCGGCTTCTTGGGTGGCATCAAGTTTTGAGACTGCTCCTGGTCGTGGGCGCTCAATCAGGGCTGCTTGGAGTCCTTCCAGAGAGCAGCGTTTGCGGGTGTTGGAGACGGTGCTGGCTGAGACGGTCAGGGCGGCACAAATGTCTGCGTCGTGTTTGCCTTGATCGAGTTGGAGGAGGATTCTGGCTCTGGTGATGATTCGAGCGTTGTTTGTGCCTGATCAGGTGATTTGGTTGAGGGTGTTGCGGTCGGTGTCGGTGAGTTGGATGGGGTATTTCTTGCGTCTGGGTGATCGTTTTTTCATGTAATCAGTTTAAACCATGATCTCCACTGTGGTCATGTACTGGTGGTGGCTTGTGATGATAAACCACGATCTGGACTGGCATATTATGGTTTAAGGTGGGGTATTGAAACTTTGTTTGGGAATCTGAAAACCAGAGGGTTTAACCTTGAGGACACGCATATGGTTGATCCGAAGAAGTTAGGAATGTTGATGGGGTTGGTGTCATTAGGGACGTTGTGGGCGTTAAGGGTTGGTGAATGGTTAGAAACAACGACCAATGTCATGCGTCGGAAGTCTCATGGGCGTTTTGAACGGAGTTTATTTCGTGTGGGATTGGATTATTTGCGTGGAATTATTTTTGATGGTCAACTCGAGAATCGTGAGCATCAGTTTGTTTTCCGAGTTTTAACGTGTACTTAGATTCGGTAATAAATCCAGTATGGATTTTCCAACAATGAACGCAGTCCAGCATGACGCGAATCGGTTTCCATTCGACCCAGCTCAGGAAAATCACCTAAATGATCTGCTGCACCAACAATTTTGTTGATTGTCTTAAAAGCTTTGCGCGGTGAGAGGTACTCGAGAAACCCATAAATTTCGTCAAGATCAAGTTCGGCTTGCAATGACCAAATAACCCTCATGACGGCAATTTTGTACGGTAACGCTCGAGCAATTCTTGTGATGAACGCGTTCGACCAGCATTTAAATCATCGATTCCGCGATTGATGTTGATTCTGACTTGCAAAGCCCGCATCACATCTTCCAGTTCCACATCGTCTGGCAAGGATGCGACAACCTCGAGAATTTCCGCTTGAACTTCAGCTTTCATGCAACATTTTACCATAAGGTGCTCAAAACCCATGATTTTTCTCAAGAACACCACATGCGGGCAGGGGTTAACAAATGCTCGAGAATTGTGGGAATCTTTTTCGAGCTAAACAACATTCAGAATATTAAATATTTCAGGTTGAGCATGTTCGGTCAATGCCACCATCGCGTTCATCAGCGGCACAATCTCGAGATTGACCCGCATCGCTTGAACGTCTTCCAGGCTGTGCCACGCGCCCAAAGACTGAAACACTTCAGGGTTTTCGGTGCTCTGAATCAATGTCATGCTGGTGGCTGGTGGTTGCGGTAAGCGTAAAAATGCTGAACACAAGGCTTCCCAGGCGGACACGAACGCCGTTTGATTACTCCTCGAGACTCGGAAGACGGCAAGGGTGAAAACGCTCGAGCTGGGTTTCATACCATCAGTTTAGATCCCCCTTGAGATTCTTTTCGGGCCGCATTGGAGGCGTCATGCGCCAGACGGGTCGGGTACGGAATCCTCAAACCGTCCAGATGCTCGAGCACGAATTCCAGGGCATTGTCAATGTCGCACAAATGTCCTGGTGAAACGTAAATCAGTTTGGTGTTGCGCCGTGATCTTAAGGCGAACCCCAGCGTTTCGCCGCTCGAGGACACCACGGATTCTTTTGCGCCAGCCTTGAGTGCCACGTCTTTGTACTTTCCAGTCAGGGGTTGTTTGGCGACGCCCAAGGATGGTTTCTCGAGTTGTACGCCCAACTGCGTGGCAATACCGGCGCGGCGCGGGTGCATCAAGCCGTTGCCATCGCACCAGATCAGGTCGTAACTGCCTTTTAACTTCTCGAGTGCCGCCAGAATGACTGGGGCTTCACGAAATGCCAGAAACCCAGTGCGGTACGGAATCTCGGGTTTCATGGTGGCGGTGGCAACCTCGAGTGGTGTTTTGTTGCTGCGCTCGAGCAGCACCGCCGCCGCGAAAAGTGGCGCATCGTCGCCCTGCAAAAAAGAGTTGGCGCTCATGTCCACCGCCACAAAACGCCGTACATGCTCGAGTGACCCTTCAAACACGGCTTTTTTGGCAATCTCGATTTGCTGGTCACGCAACAGTGCTAGATTTAGAGCCTCGCTTCGCTCGAGCAGGTCAAAGTCCATGTTTATAGCTCCGTTCTGATTTGCCAGAGTTCTGGGAACAAGACAATATCCAAAGCCCGACGCAGGTACGGCACGCCAGCCGTGCCGCCAGAACCGACTTTGAAACCAATCACGCGTTCGACGGTGGTCAGGTGGTTGAAACGCCAACGTCTGAAATTGTCCTCGACATCGATCAATTTTTCGGCGAGCGCGTACAAATCCCAGTACCTCTCGGTGTTGCGGTAAACCTCAAGCCAGGCAAGTTTTACAGCCTCGTTGGCTTGATGCGAAATTGTGAAATCCCTGGTCAGCAGTTCGTCTGGAATCTGTAACCCGTGCTGATGAAGCAAGCGAATTGCCAAATCGTAGATGCTCGGCTGCTGCATTGCCGTCTCGAGTAGCGCGTAATGCTCAGGTTGATGCGCGTGGGGTTTGAGCATGAAAGCCTGCTTGTTGCCGAACAAAAATTCGATCAATCGGTACTGATGCGATTGAAAACCCGACGCCTGCCCGAAACTCGAGCGAAAGGTCAAATAATCTGTGGGCGTCATGGTTTTTAGAACTTCCCAGGCGTTCGTCATTTGTTCTTGCACCCGAGAGACCCTCGCCAGCATTTTCATGGCGGGTTCGATGTTGTTGTCCTTCAGGCAGTTCATGGCGCTTTGCAACTCGTGAACGATCAATTTCATCCAAAGTTCGGACACCTGATGAATGATGATGAAGAGCGGTTCGTCGTGCGTGTCGGTCAACATGGTCTGCGCGGACAAGAGTTGCTCGAGTTTGAGGTACGAGCCGTAATCGAACTTGTCTTTTAGGTCGGTGTGGGCGCTGGCAAAAGTGGAATCGGAGTTTGCTTGGGTCATGTCTACAGTTTAAGACCCAAAACATCAAATCCTATTCAGTGTGACAAACGCAAACCTTCAAGAACGGGTAGAATCCTTAGTTGACACTTCTCGAACCGGAGAAGAAATTCAAGGAGGCACTCATGAAATACGAACTCGCACCTCTGCCATACGCTCACAACGCGCTCGAACCGCACATCGACGAGCAAACCATGCAAATCCATCACGGCAAACACCATCAGGCTTACGTCAACAACCTGAACGCCGCGCTCGAAAAGCACCCAGAGATTGACATGCCACTCGAGGATATGCTCTCGAATTTGGCTGGCGTACCCGATGACATTCGCGGTCCTGTTCGCAACAATGGCGGCGGACACTGGAATCACAGTTTCTTCTGGGACCTGATGACCCCAGGCGGCTCGAGCGCCCCAGTTGGCAGCCTTGCGGAAGCGATCACGGCGACCTTTGGTGGTTTGGACGCCTTGAAAGAAAAAATCAATGCCGCTGGCGTGGGTCGTTTCGGTTCGGGTTGGGCATGGTTGGTCTCCAAGGGCGGCAAGCTCGAGGTGGTCAGCACCGCAAACCAGGACACCCCGCTCGAGTTGGGCGCGACCGCTGTGTTGGGCGTGGATGTCTGGGAGCATGCGTACTACCTCAAATACCAGAATTTGCGTCCGAAGTACCTCGAGGCTTGGTGGAACGTCGTGAACTGGGACAAGGCGCAAGCGAACTTCTCGAAGTAATAAAGTTTTGTGTGAAGAAATAGTTAAGATGGTGTTTATGAAGTCTATTGTGCGGGGAAATTTCGCGGATTTGCGGTGTTTCTAGCGATTGGCGACCATGCCCGCGATCCCGCCCGTCAGCGGTTTCGCCCGTTAGCGCCCCAAGCCCGTCAGCGACCATGCCCGTGAGGTGCATTTTATGGTCAAGAAGGTGCTGCTTTAAGGGGCAAGAAGGTGCATCCTGGGATCAAGACAGGTGCGTTTTTTGGTCAAGATGCGAATAGCAATGAGCGAATAACGTCAAATGGTTTGCTCATTGCTATTCGCTTCATTTCACTGTTCGAGAAACCTCTCTGAACAGCCTCTTGGTTTTGACTGGTTCAAGTCGGACGGGTGACCACCACTTGCGTCAAGATCGAATCCCTGGATGTCTCGAGCATCATTTTGATTGTGCCTGCCAGGGTTTCGGGTTGAATGTATTTTTCGGGTTCGTATGCCTGATGTTCTTGGCTGCGAACTTTTTTTTGCATCTTCGTGGCGGTGCGTCCCGGGTAAACGGTCATGACACGAAGACCGTTTGGGGTTTCTTCGGCGCTTAGGGCATCGTTCAATGCCCGCAGTGCAAATTTGGATGCCGCATATGCGCCCCAGCCAGCGTTGGCGGTCAAACCCGCGCCAGAGTTCACGAACAACACTTGCCCTCGAGTTTCACGCAAACGATTCAGGCATATCCTGGTCAGTTCGACACAAGCCAGCAAGTTCACGTTCAGAATCTCGCGCCAAATCTCGAGTGATGTGTTTTCAACACTGCCGAGTTCGCCAACGCCAGCGTTGTGAATCAGGTTGTCAATTCTTGGGAAACCCTCGAGTGCGGCGGCGAACGTTTCAGGCTTTTGAAGCTCGAGGATTAATGGGATTGAGTTTGGAATGCTCGAGCAGAGTGCCTCGAGTTTGGCTGGGTTGCGCCCAGTCAAGATCAGTTTGTGACCTGTTAAGGCGAGTGCCAGCGCTGAACCAATGCCGCCAGTTGCGCCTGTAATAACTGTGACGGGTTTAGTGGGCGTACAAGCCTCCATCAATCGCTATGGTCTGTCCGTTGATGTAGCCTGCCTCTTCTGAAGCTAAAAATGCCACCAGCGCCGCAACCTCTTCGGGCGCTCCAAAACGTCCTGCTGGAATATTCTCGAGGTACTTGGCTTGGACGTTCTCGGGCAGTTTGTCAGTCATGTCGCTCGAGATAAATCCTGGCGCGACGGCGTTGCAGGTGATGTTTTTGCCCGCGTATTCTTTGGCTATCGCTTTGGTCAGACCGATCAAACCCGCTTTGGCACTGATGTAATTGGCTTGCCCTGGGTTGCCCATCAACCCCACGATGCTCGAGATGTTGACAATGCGTCCGTATTTGGCGCTCATCATGCTGCGCAGCGCGGTGCGAATTAGGGCGAACGGGGCGGACAAATTGGTTTCGATCACGGCATCCCAATCTTCGTCTTTCATGCGAAGCACCAGACCATCGCGGGTGATGCCTGCATTGTTGACCAGCACCTCGAGTCCACCGAGTTTTTCGACGGCTTGGGTGACAACGGCTTTTGCGCCCGCGATGCTCGAGAGATCACCTTGCACCAGCACGGCTTGACCGCCGCCAGCCGTAATTTGGGCAGCGACAGCTTGCGCCTCGGCTTCGCTTTTGCCGTAATGCACGGCAACAAAAAAACCGCGCCTGCCAAGTTCGAGGGCGATGGCGCGACCCAAGCCCCTTGAAGCGCCGGTAACCAGTGTTTTACGGGATGTTGTCATGAGGAACTCCTTAAATGTGAGCTTGGACGTATTTCTCGAGATCGTCTGGACTGCCAATGTTAAAGGTTTTCGCTTCGGGCAAAATACGTTTAATCATGCCCGTTAGCGCCGTACCAGCCCCAAATTCAATAAATTCATCCGCGCCCAAAGCTTGCAAGCGCAGCACACTTTCAACCCAACGCACGCTGTTTGTGACTTGCTGGGACAGCAATTCTGGTAACGCTAGCGGGTCGGTATTCTCGAGCGCGGTGACGTTCGCCACGATTGGAAAGTTGAACGAATAAAACTCTGTGACAGCCAAATCTTTATCAAGTCGGGTTCGGGCGGGTTGCATCAAACTCGAGTGAAACGGCGCAGAAACTTGAAGCGGAATAACCCTTGCACCTTTGGCTTTTAAAGCTTCGTTGGCGGCAGCAACGCCTGCGGTCGTGCCAGAAATCACGGTTTGCTCGGGCGTGTTGAGGTTTGCGACTTCTACGCCTTCAATCTTGTCCACAACCTCACGAATGACCTCGAGATTGACTTTTAAGATGGCGGACATTGCCCCTTCACCCACGGGTACAGCCGCCTGCATGTAACGACCCCTGGCGCGAACCAGCCGAAGTGCGTCATCAAACTCGAGGGTTTTGGTGGCGACCAGCGCCGAGAATTCACCAAGGCTGTGACCCGCCGCGAAACTCGGGCGGTCATCGGTTCTGGCACGCCAGGCGCGGTAACAAGCGATGCTCGAGGCGACAAGGGCGGGTTGGGCGTTCTCGGTCAGTTTGAGGGCGTCTTCAGGACCTTCAAACATCAATTGCTCGAGTCCTGGCAGCACCGCAAAGGCACGCTCTAAAGTGGCACGGGCGGAGTCGTTGTTTTCAAAGAAGTCCTTGGCCATGCCGACGCTTTGCGAACCTTGACCTGGGAAGAGAGCAGCGATGGTTGCCATAAGCACAGTTTACCTGAAAGCTTGAACCTGGCGCGATCAACCCGAGGAATCTGTTGACTCGAGGTTTTCGTCTTGGTTCATGGCGTCAATAATCCGCTGCGCCAAAGCCTGAAGTTCGTGGTCGTTTTCAATACCTGGAGCTTGATGGATTTTCCATTGCACACCATTTCCCGTGTGTGGTTCGGGTGCGGACAGCAAGCCGCGACGGTGAAGCGTGTGAACTAAATCATCACTGATGGTTTTGTTAATGGCGGTTTCAGTTTCGGTTTTTGCGGTGCGCCAGGTTTTTGTGCCGTCCATACGGCTTAAAAGTTCAAAAATCCAACTTGGCGCGTCCACCAAGTCGTAACCACTCCAAGCGGTCAGGGCAACGCCGTCAGGTTCGACAAACCAATCGGCAACGGATGGCGCGACAATTTCGGGCAGACTTTCATCACGCGCACTCACGGCTCGAGCGACCTCGGCAATCAAAAGCTCGAGTTTAGGCGTACGCAAAGATTTCAAGGTGTCAAAGTCCAAACCATCAACCCGTTCGGCACACGCGATGTACCACTGCACCCAAGTTTCAACGCTGGCATCTCGAGATGGTGCGTCTGTGGTCGTCACGGTTTTGGCAAGTTCTGATTCCAACTCGAGCAGCAACCAACGCAAGGCAGTCCATGCCCCATGACCGCGTGCGCCATCAACACTTTTGCAATGCCAGGTGCGGCACACGCCATTGCGGTCAGCGTAAATGCTGCAATTGTGAACTCCAGAAACCCAGTACGGGCAGGTCAATTCTTCAGCGTTGCCAAATGAGGCTTTGCCCAATTCTTGATAGCGAATCTCGAGTTCCGGAGGTCGGACAATGCCAGTCGCGTAGCGTGTTTCAGGATGCTCGAGCCGCGCCCGAATTTTTTCGGCGCCGATGCCATCGCGCCTTAAAGCCCGACCCGCCAGAAAATTTGGTAAGTCTGGGTGGTACGTGCAGCACCTGGCTTCGGCTTTGAAGACCAAACGATGCTCGGGCAGAACTTGCCCCGCTCGAGGTTTCATGGCGCAGTCCGAACAGGTGGCAAAACTTTCACCACCAAAGCGCCAGGTTTCAAGCTCAGGCACGATGCTCGAGAAACCTGACCCGAGTTGCACGGAAAATTCACTCATGGCACTACGGAAAACTGGGTTGAAGTGTTCACCAAAAAATAATACATCCCGTTCAAACTCAAGCTTCAAAATCCGAGGTTTTTGCTGTGCTGAAAGACAACGACTCTAGAAATTATCGAGACTCGAGGAAAGAAAAACTTCCCACTCGAGAATCCAAGAGCAGGACGTTTGGCTAATGGCTATCCGCCAATCGCTAAAAGCTTTTCTCGTACCAACGCACCACACCCGAAGCCCAAGTCAACCCCGCCCCGAACGTCACCAGCAGCAAATCATCGCCGTCTTTGATTCGGTTGGTGTCAAGCGCCTCCTGCATGGCGATGCCAATACTGGCGGTGCTGGTGTTGCCGTACCGTTCGACGTTGCTCATGACCTTCTCGAGCGGCAGTTTCAAGTACGCCCTGGCGGCGTCAATGATACGGTAATTGGCTTGATGTGGAATAAAAAGCGCAATGTCCTCGAGTTTCATGTCGGCTTTCTCGAGGGCTTGGATGGTCGCAGATTCCATGATGCGCACGGCAAATTTGAAGACTTCGCGTCCGTTCATGTAGAGTTTATCTTGGATCATTGTGCCGTCTGGCAGGTGTGGTGCGACGCATTTCATGTACAAATGCTTGCCGCCCAAACCATCCGAACCCAGCACAAAACTTTTAAAGCCGTAACCTTCTGGGACTTCTTCGACAATCGCGGCACAAGCCCCGTCACCGAACAAAACGCAGGTGGTGCGGTCTGTCCAGTCCACGACTTTGGAAAGCACTTCAGAGCCGATGGTCAAGACCTTTTTGCACACGCCAGATTTGACGTAAGCGTGGGCTGCCGAAATCGCGTAAATCCAGCCTGGGCAGGCGGCAAGCAGGTCAAACGCGCCGGCTTTTAGACCAAAATGGCTTTGCACCAAAGCGGCAGTGCTGGGAAACAAGGCATCTGGCGTGTTGGTGGCTACGATCACCAAATCCACACCCTCGAGCACAGCCGAACCGTATTTTTGGATCAGGTTGTCCACAGCCCGAAACGCGAGTGTGGAAACAAATTCGTTGTCTTCGCTGATGCGGCGTTCTTTGATGCCAGTACGGCTGACCACCCACTCGTCGTTGGTGTCCACAATTTTAGCAAGGTCGTGATTGGTCACGACCTTGCTGGGAACGTACGTTCCGAGTGCCGTCAACCCTACCGCGTTTGGTAAGGAAGAAGGTTTCATGGTTTAGGCTTGGGCTTCGATTTTCAGCACGGCGCGACCATCGTAATAACCGCACGATGGGCAAACTTGGTGCTGGAGTCGTTTGTTGCCGCAGTTTTTGCAGTCCACAAGGTTTGGCACAACAAGCGCGTGGTGTGAACGGCGCATGTCACGTTTGGATTTCGAGGTCTTCTTTTTGGGTACTGGATGCTTAGCCATTTCGGTCTTCCTTCCGTAGCTCCGCTTCGGGCGTACCTGAGCGGTTACTCGTGCTTCATTGAAAATCCGCGAGGCTTACTCGCGGCAGCCGTGAGAGTATAGCAGAAGAACGCCCGAAACGAAAGACCCGAATCACAGTTTCAAGCGGTTTCAAGAACTCGAGCCTTTGTTTACTCGAGCGGATGACGACTCCAGTCTTTGTACAGCAAATACTCGCTTTTGCCTGTACCGAGCGCCCCAAACCATTGCGGGCAGTAGGATGCCATGTAAATCACGTCGTTCTTTTGCACTGGATACCAGTGCTCGTTTAGCTTGTAAATCCCGCCGCCTTGGAGCATCAGTAAACCGTGTTCCATGACGTGCGTTTCGACCAAATGAAGGCTCGCGCCTGGGTCGAAGGTCATGGTGTTGACGGCAAAATCAAAACTTGGGTGTTCGGGCAGCAGCAAACGGCATTGCAGTGCAGGGTCGTTGTTGATTGGTACGGAATTCACTTTTCTCGAGTCAGCCACGATCAATTCTGGCATTGGCACATCTGGTAAGTCCAGGTACGGTTTTTCAAAAACGCAAACCTTGGCTGGTTTCTGACTGGTCATGTTGTGATTGGTGTTGGCAGGTATAAAAGCGTAATGCAAGGCTTTTAAAACATGCTTTTTCTTCCCGACTGTCAACGTCACCTCACCCTCGAGCACGAACACAAACCTCGAGCAATGCTCGAACGCCGCGCCAAAGCTCGAGTTCGCGCTGGCTTCGACGGTGTACTGCGTGAACGCCGCACCCATTGCAGGGGAGATGTGAACGATGCAGGTGGCGTTGACAAAACCTGGCAACGGGGCGCGAATAAAGCTGTCTGGCGTCAACAGGGCGTGATCTGGTTTAACCGAGGTGCGCGTGAATCCCAAATGCTGCATGAAACCTCCTCACGCCAACCTGCATTTCTCGAGAAAGCTTGTGCGGTACGACTCGAGTGCATATTGACACGCGGACATTATTCACGATCATGAATATTCCCGTGCTCAACGTTGTTGACGAATTGCATACTACCCGAAAGAGACGC
>JAYTKL010000171.1:0-9571 GCA_043730305.1 Deinococcales bacterium
TTACGATAAAATGGTCGTCCATGATTGATCTCCTTTGAATGCGTTGGGCAAACACATTCTGAAGGGAAATTCATGGACGATCAACTGGCAATCAGGGTAGCTTGTGAATGGTCGCGGTGGAATCCGAACCCAGGAATGCCACGGGTTTCAGGGTTTGAAGTTTCATGCAGCCTCGAGAGACGTGTTGGCTTGGGTCATGGCTTCAGCCTAACAACTTGCACCTCGAGTGTCCAATTTTGGGTTTGACTTCGAGTCATGCACTTAGATTTTTTGACATTTCGATAAAAATTATCGTACCCAAACAACTGAGCGATTTTTCGATCCAAACAATTTGACAATTCATTTTTTTTTTACGCTATACTCTGCTGAAGTAAACGAATAAAAAGTGTCAGACATTGTACTACAGCGGTTTTCATATCCGTTGACGCGCTTCGCGCTCTCACTTCTCTGAAAACCGCTGTCTGTTGCTACTCCCTCTGGTCGCCAATGTTCGACGCTTCTTGATTCCAAGACGCACCTGGCGGGCGGAATCGCTTCGCGTCAAACATTGTGCAAGGCGCTGTATTGCCAAAAAATATTGGTGAAATCAACTTACGGCACCGCCAGCATTTTCGCTACGGTGAAAACCAGACCTTGAAATGTCTTGAAGTCTGGTTTTTGACTTTGGCTGCTTTATAAAAAATACCTATTTTACAGTCCTAAACAGATTTTTCCTCAACTTTCCCCAGCGCTGTGACATCTTATTAAATGTTGTCCCCAACAAATCTCACAGAGCATTAGGAGTAACCATGCAGCCCCCTTAATACGTTTGACACACCCCTCTTCTGTCCTCCAAATGCTCACTTCAAAACAGCATCTCGGAACGCGCACAAAGGACAATTTTCATGAAAATAAGAACTGTAATTTCCACGCTAATACTGACATCTTTTTTGTTTGCCTGTGGTCAACCAAATCCCGAAACAAACCCCACCAACCAAACACCAACGTTTCTGGGCACGGCTGGACTCAACATTGGCGATGCGCTGCCCTCGGATCAACTGCCTGTCATCAGCACCAAAGGCGCAATCAACGAAAATACCGTTCAAATCACACGGCTGGTTTCGGGGGGTGCAACTGACAGCAGCACCGAATGCTACGTCTGGAGTACCTACGAGGTCAAAAACATTTCGGCTGCACCAATGACCAACCTCTCGCTTTATGCGTACAATCAAGTCGCTAACAACATTGGCGGGACAGCCTTAAAAAATGTTCGTCGCTTGGACAACAGCGCCATCACCGACATCAACATTGCCCGTGGCATTCGACCATCGGCAAGTTTGACTTTTGCGAACAATACCTTCAGCATCAACCCACTCGAGGCAGATTTCCAAGCCTTTCGTGCCTCCGAAGCTTTGAATGTTGAAACTGGAGCCAAAACATTCGGCAGCCTATTAACGAACGACACCATTCTCGATTACGGCTTTACCGTGCGTTCCGCCAGTGGAGATCGGACGCTCGATCCCAACGAACTGGGTACTGTAACCTTGGGTTGGCGTTTGCCCCTGCAAACCGTTGTAACGGACACCCCACGACGTTGGACAGCCATATTCACATTTGCCACCGATACCATCACTCGAGTCACCCGTGATTTGTTTGAAAGCACCGCCGCCACCATCGCCCGAGCGGGTGCGCCAATCAATGCGACTGAAATTGCCCTGATCGGCAGCGACACAGACACGGCAGGCGCAGGCAGAACCACCGTCCGACTGCCAAACCCCAGAGGGTACGTCGGCGCACCAGACACCGCCCAAGCCAACTTCGACCTCGCCCTCGAGACACCCGTCAACACCGTCGGCTCGAGCGTCAACTTTGATGCCAGCAGTTCTGGAGGTACTGGCATCGCATACCAATGGAATTTTGGTGACAACACCACCAGCACCAGTCCAATTGTCAGTCATGCGTACACCAACCCAGGTTTGTACAACGTCAAGCTTGTCGTCACAGACAACACCGGACGAACCCACCAACAAACCATCCAGGTGGCAGTGCTGCCCGAGGTTCAAAACATCTCACCAAACCTGAGCTTAAAAGGCAGTGATGTAGCCAGTTTTGACGCGGGCGACCCGCTACCAGGTTTTGATTACCAATGGAACTTTGGTGATGCCAGCACAGGCACAGGCTCGAGAATCAGTCACAGTTACCCAACCCTTGGGACGTACGTGGTCAAACTGAAAATCATTGACAACCGACCACTGACGAGAAGCAAAACCAACCGCATCAGTGGCGGTGGCAGCACCGCCTACCAAAACGAAACCTGGATTACCCGCTGGGAACCCAAACCCAAAGCCAAATTCAGCCTCTCGAGCAGTTTGGGCGCAGGAGCAAGTTTTGGACTTGCGCCGTACCTGGTCAATTTTGATGCCAGCGCCTCGAGCGGCAGCACTGCCCTGACTTACGCCTGGTCTTTTGGTGACACCACCACTGGCACGGGCGTAACGACATCGCGTACCTTTGCCCCAGGCGAAAACATTGTCAAACTGACCGTGACCGACGCGAAAGGACAAAAAGACACCTACCGCGCTTACGTGACCGCAAAACAAAGCGATATCCCAGGTCCTCAAGTTCAAAACGCGTTCTTTCGTCCCGTGTTCACCTACCCAAGCACAACTCGAGCCAAGAGTACCGACCCACTGGAGTTACTGCCCGCCTCAAAATCCACACCACTTTCTTACACTCAAGCCAAAAGCAGTACCCGAAGCGGAACGAATTACATCGATTACTTCCCATACGTGATGCACAAAAGCGCCAGCCTGACCAGAATACCCACCCGTTGGAACGCCTGGTCAAATGGTGGCAATTACCGATCCGTATTTTGCAGCGAAATACGCACGTATTACAACACCGTACAAACACAAAACCTACAGTTCCAGAATCCCAGCAACACCAGCCTGTGCGACTTTGTGCAAATTCGCAATGTTGACATTCCAGTCCTGAAAACCCAAGGCAACAGCGAGGTTTTTGTCACCTCGAGCTTATTTGACCAAACCTACCGTTTTGACGTGTTTGGTGGTTTGCGCGTCCCCCATGTTTACATTGCTGTTGTTCCCGACAAAATGATCCCAGGTGAAATTGCCTCGCCGTACATTACCGAAAACATTGGTAATTTTAACAACACAAAAGAACTGATGCTAACCGTGCGCGTGCGTCAAAGTGAACTTCTGAACAGCGCCCTGAAATTTAAAGTCCCTGTTTACGCCGTAGACGACAGCGGCGCATTGATGACCACCGCCAATGGTTACTTTAAAGCCGCCTTTAAAACGGGCAATACCGCCGTCACCACCGATTGCGGCGAATGCGTGATGGAAAACGGCAAAGCTTACATTGAATTGACCGTACCCAACACCGCTTACGCCCTGGGCAGCGCGGGAATAGATTTAACCCAAGTTAGCGTGTACGGCAACCCCAACTGCGGCACGGACAACAGCGACTGGGTGAACAAGATGCCAGACAACGCCCTGTTGAACAACTGCAACACCGTCACTGCAACGTATTTACCACCAACAGGCATTGCTGGTATTCCAGATTTTAAATACCCAATCCCCACCGAAACAACAACATTCCGCGATCATATTTTGACCGGTGGACTTGCCAGCGATGTTAACAAATGGCGGTCTTACACGCAAGACGGTATTTGGGACGATGCCAAAAACTTTATTAACGACTTTATTCCGTTTATTGGCAGTAGCAAAGACTTCCTGGCAAGCGTCAAAGCCTGCCAAGTTCAAGCTTGTGCTGTTCTTGGGTATGGCGCAATTGTCCTGGCTGGCGTGGGTGTGATCGCAGATGTTGTACCTGCAACGGGTGTGATATACGCGAAATTTGCGAAAATCTTTAAACCCAGCAAATTAACCACGAAAGGTGTTTCCAACGCGCTCGAGCAAGTCATTAAAGAGGGCGTGGACGTAACAAAAACCATTGATGGCATAAGCACAGATTTAGAAACCGCATTCAGCAAAGTGGCGAAATCCATCAATGATTGTGGTGAACAATGTCGTTCAGGCTCAGAACGAATTTCTACCAAGCTTAAACTTGAAGGATCAACAGATAAAGATGCACTCAAATCCGTCAATGACGCATTAGCGAGCATTGACCCAGACGTGACCACCAGCTCTCGAGTTTTGTTCACTGAATTGTTCCCAAATTGTGTTCGTGCCGCAGTCGGTTCGGTCAACACAGGAGTTGTTCAAACTCGAGCGTTGGGGACAGGGACGAGTGTTTTTAGTTGGTGTCAAGCCCTGATTGATCTGAGATTGAGTTTTGGTTCATTCTTTTCAATGAATCCACCAAATAGCACAGATTATTCGGATTCAATTGTGCATATTCTCATGGGAAACACCAAGACTGGTACGCGGCAACTTTCAGGTGGACACCTCGAGTCTGCATTACCCACTGGGTCAGTTGTGAATGTCCTTAGTGTTGATCCCGTAAATCCATTAATCTATCAGTGTGAAATTTTTTGGACTGATGCGAATGGAATTCTTTTTCGGAAGCCTAAAAGCACCATGTTTCCAAAAGCTTGGACACCCAGTAAAACGTTACAAGAAATTACCAGTGCTTTACAAAATGCAGCAATGAATGGGGGCATAAGTGGCAACAAATTCAAGGGAACATCAACGTCTGGAATCAAAATTGAAGGTCTTCTGGACGGTAATGGTAAAATAACGAGTTCAAACCCATCCTTTCCTCAGTAAGGCATTCTTATGATGATTAAATCCATTTTCTTTAGTCAACGAATTGATCCCCAACACGGGGAGCAATTCTCATATGATCTTGATTTTCAAAAAACTCGGGATGATGATGATGACCTTGCGTTAGAATTTTTACCAGATTTATTACGCCAAAACGTTGATGACGAAACGCTGTGGTTAATGATTTTGGTACAACGCGGACGGCTAGACAAGTTCGATGATTGGGGTGGTGATACATGTTGGTTAAACATTCGTAAACCAATTTGCGAGATAGAACATGAATACCTTCCAAAGGATCGAAAAGCTCGAGTTTATCTAACTGATTTAATTGAAATGACAGCACTTTGGTTAGATACTCGCTCTAAAGCAATAAAGTTAAGAAATCTAAAAAATCGTGATTACCTCTTCGATTCTTACGGTTTTCCTAAATGAATCATTCCTAAGTCCATTTCAAATGCAAGAAGTTCGAGCCTTAAAACTCGAGCTTCTTCAGCACTTCAACCCTCGAGATTCCAGCTTACCCGCCCGTAACCTCGAGCATCCCAGATTTTAAGTACCCAATCCCCACCACATTCCGCAATCACATTCTGACTGGTGGACTTGCCCAGTTCAAACCTGTAACGTTCTTAAGAGTTCCACACATCACGGTATCTCGAGCGTCGCGCCCAAAACTCAACCTCGGAAATGGCTGATACCAAATTGCGGGGAACAGTCATGCTTTATCGACTGTTCCCCCGACCAGAGGGAGTGGCAACAACACGGAATTGACGGGGTTAGCGAAGTTATGGAGCGAAGCGGAATAACGGAGTGTTCCCGTTAATTCCGTATGAAATGTACTGCGAGCGAATCTTGGAACTCGAGCCACTGTCCGAAATTGCGATTGGTTTGCTGCTCGAGATTTTGGTCAATTCTGGACGTAAGCCTACCGCCAAAAAACGCTTGAAAGACTTTCAGCGCCGTTACCGCCTCGAGTTTGGATTTGAAGCCATGCTCGAGTTGCAAACCGTGCTGGGTTAGGGCTTAAAGAACAAAAATTCGGGGTCATGGTGTAAAATTGCGTCATGGCAACCACGATTCGACTCGAAACCCAAGTTTCAACAGACGACTTGCTTCTTGCCGTCGAAAGTTTACCAGACTCCGAATTGCAAGATTTCCTCGAGCAGGCTGGGCGATTAAGAGCAACCCGAGTCGCAAAGCACTTAACAAAAAGCGAAACCGTTTTGCTCGAAGAAATCGTTTTTGCGATACCTACAGAGATTCAACAACGTTTTAATGTTTTGGTCGCAAAGCGCAACGAAAATACGTTAAGCCAGCCTGAACTTCAAGAATTACTGTCCTTAACAGATCGAATCGAAAATCTTGATGCAAACAGGATTGAAGCACTGGCGGCACTTGCAGCATTTCGCAACACAAACCTGCAAAACTTAATGCTCGAGTTGGGCATTACGGCGCAGTACGCTTAACCATACCAATCGGTGCTGCGACACGAAAAACCGTGATCGAACGGTCTGGGGGTTGTTGCGAATACTGCTTCAGTCAAGCCCGTTTTGCAACGCAATCATTTTCAGTTGAACACATTTGCCCCGTACTTTGGGTGGAAGTGATGAACTCGAGAATCTGGCTTTATCGTGTCAAGGTTGTAACAATCACAAATTTCCCAGAACAGCATTGCTTGACCCCATCACCAAACTCGAGGCACAATTGTTTCACCCACGCATTGATCTTTGGAGCGATCACTTTATTTGGAGTGAAGATTACTCGAGAATCATTGGTTTAACACCAACAGGTCGAGCCAGTGTGATTGCCTTACAACTCAACCGTGATGGGGTGGTCAATTTACGCCAAGCATTGTTTGCACTTGGGAAACACCCACCAAACCGCACTTAAAACTGTGCTTACTTAAAATCTGAGATCAAAAGAAGTAGCGTTGCCGTCACGGATGCGACTGTTCGGACGTGATTCCAAGTTGTCCATTTTTGAAGATAACTTGCCCACCAATTAACGCTCTCAGCCGCATTTGGGACGAGTACCGCCAACCCATCATTGAGCGGTACATTGATAATCGCAGTCACGATTGGCGAACCAAAAATGTAAATGGTTGCCCCAAGCATCAGCAAAATAGCGTTGAGCGCTGGTAATTTTCCAAACGAGAAAACAACCAGAAGGACACAAGCGACGGCTGACCCAAAAAAAAGCAGCAAAAACAACGGGTTGAGGATGATACGGTTGATGGTTTGCATGGCAAGAATACCTTGTGAAGGCTCGAGTTTTGAAAGTGCGGGCATGATGGCGCTGGAAAAGGAAAAATACAGACCCGCCATCATGGCGCAACCAAGCACCGAGACAAGCCGAAGGCTAAAGAACAGCGAATCGCTCATGTTGAACTCCTTTATGTACTATTGTTAATATTGCTAAGCTACGGGTAGTAAGTTACGAACAGTAACATAGCCAAAGAGGTCACTCTTGTCAAGTGGGTCAATCTCGAGAAGCCAAACCCGAGTGGGGGTAAACAGTGTTGAGCACATCAAAACGAATGTCAAAAGAAGATCGCCGCAAACAACTCTTACAAACAGCATTAACGGTTGTTCGAGAAGAGGGCATCGAAACCCTGACGCTGGCAAGCTTAGCCGAACGCGCAGGCGTCACCAAACCAATCACTTATGAACACTTTGGGACTCGAGCAGGATTGCTCATTGCCCTGTTCCGTGACTTTGACGACCAAGCCACCCGAAACGTGAATGCTGCCCTGAGCGCTGGCGGTAAATCACTCGAGGATGTCGGCTCAATCCTGAGCACAACCTACATTGATAGCTGCCTCTCGATGGGACCAGAAATCAGCGCCGTTTACACTGCACTCTCTGCCAGTCAAGAAACGTCGGGCTTCAAACAAACTTGGCGCGAGTTTTTGGTTGACGAGTTTCACAATGCTTTGGCAGCATTTGTCAAACTTCCTAAGAATAGATTTGAAACCATGTTGCTCGGCGTTGTTGGCGCTGCCGAAATCCTTGCCGAAGCTGCCAGCGCAGGACGAATGTCACGCAACGCTGCAATTTTAGCCCTCCGAAGTATCATGATTGGATCACTCAAGAATGCAATCAACGTCTACAAAAAGCAAGACAATGATTCGCAGATGTAAATGGTTCAAGATTGCCTTTGAAAACGCGATTAAACCTTAAAGAACTCTTCAACGTTCAAAATAAACGCCACCGCCCCACCCACAGGCACTTCGACGGGTTGCGCCAGGAACGGTTCGGGTTGCTCGGCGACGGGCACACCTGGGGTAATAAAACGGGTTCTCGAGCGGCATTTGTCTTGCACGATTTGCTTGGCGGTCTCGAGGTCGGTCTCACTGACGCCCAAGAGCAGGGTGGTGTTGCCTTCGCGCAGAAACCCGCCAGTGCTGGCGAGTTTGGTGACGGTTAAGCGTTTTTGCGTGAACTCTTTGACCAGTGCTGCCGCGTCCGCATCTTGAACGATCACAACCATAAGTTTCATGGTTGAAAGTGTAGCAAATCTTTGACAAATCTGAACTTGGGCAAGATGAGCGTAGACCAGATCACAATTCTGCTATTTACAGAAACAGCCCCAAAGAAGTATACTCGAATACTACTCCTCGAGCTTGCCGCGACCCTCGAGAAACCAGAAATCTGAGGTCTTTCATGCTGAAAATCGAATCGGAATTCACACCAAAAGGCGATCAACCAACCGCGATCAAACAGCTTGTCGAAGGACTCGAGGATGGCTACAGGTTTCAGACTTTGCTTGGAGCAACTGGCACGGGTAAGACCTATACAGCGGCGAAAATCATTGAGGCAACCCAACGCCCAGCCTTGATTATCGCCCCAAATAAAATCTTGACGGCACAATTGGCGGGCGAGTTTCGTGATTTTTTCCCTAGTGCTGCCGTCGAATTTTTTGTCAGCTACTACGATTACTACCAACCCGAAGCCTACGTCCCTGGTAAAGATTTGTTCATCGAAAAAGACGCCGCCATCAACCAGGAAATCGAGCGCTTGCGGCACTCGACCACCCGCAGCTTGCTGACCCGCCAAGATGTGATCGTGGTCGCCAGCGTGTCGTGCATTTACGGTCTGGGCAACCCCGAAGAATACCGCAAACTCAACCTCTTCCTCGAGACTGGAAAACCCATTGGGCGCGACGAAATTCTCGAGCGGTTAATTACGATTCAATACGAACGCAACGACATCGAGTTGTTCCCAGGGCGTTTCAGGGCAAAAGGTGATGTGCTCGAGATTTGGCCTTCCTACGACGAGAAACCAATGCGTCTCGAGTTGTGGGGCAACGATCTGGAACGCATTACAACCTTTGATTTCTTGACGGGCGAGGTGCTCGAGGAACTAAAAAGCACGATTGTTTATCCCGCCAAGCATTACGTGATGGAGGCAGGAAGTTTGCAACCCGCGATTGAGGGCATTGAGGCGGAACTGAAAGAACGTCTCGAGTATTTTAACGACACTGGCAAACTCCTCGAGGCGCAGCGGATCAAGGAACGCACGCTGTACGACCTCGAGATGCTGAAAGTGCTGGGTTATTGTTCGGGCATCGAGAATTACTCGAGGCACATTGACGGGCGTCCGCCAGGTTCTCGACCGTACACGCTGCTCGATTACTTTCCCGATAATTTTATCACCTTTCTCGACGAGAGCCACATCTCGCACAGCCAGATTGGTGGCATGTACAAGGGCGATTACAACCGCAAGAAAACCCTTGCCGATTATGGTTTCAGGCTGCCGAGCTGCATGGACAACCGCCCGTTGCGCCACGAAGAATTTTACGATCTGGTCGGGCAGGTGGTTTACGTTTCGGCAACCCCAGGCGAGCAT
>JAYTKL010000172.1:0-2217 GCA_043730305.1 Deinococcales bacterium
AACTCGAGCGTGGTTCAAGCCGCCTACCGAAACCTAGGAGCGCGTTACGTCTGGGGCGCAAGCCGACCAGGCGCGTTTGACTGCTCGGGGTTCACGATGTACGTCATGCGTCAGTTTGGCGTCAGCCTGCCGCACTCCTCGAGCGCCCAATTTCGCATGGGACGCAGCGTTTCACGCGGCAACCTTCAAGCAGGCGACTTGGTGTTTTTCAGCCTTGGCACTCGCGGCGTGGTTGGACATGTGGGCGTTTACATCGGCAACGGACGCATGATTCACGCCAGCACCCCAAGTACGGGCGTGATCGTCTCGAGCCTGAATGAATCGTATTACGTTGCCCGTTACCTCGGGGCGCGACGCGTGAAGTAAAAACTTTAGAATCTTGAGGCTCGAGCTAAAAATGCTTGAGCCTTTTTAATCCAAACTCGAGCGTTCCAATGCCTTCTGGAAAGCTTTTGCCGCAAACTCGAGTTCTGGCATTGTCGTGTCCCGCCCCAAACTAAACCGAATGCTGGCTCGAGCCTCATCGGGGCTGCGTCCAAGCGCAATCAAGACATGGCTTGGCTCGAGCGTTCCAGCGCTACACGCGCTGCCCGAACTGGCGGCAACGCCTTCAAGGTCAAGGTTCATGAGTAACGCCTCGCCGTCCACCCCGCCAGCGGTCACGTTGACATGGCGCGGACTGCGATTTGTTGGGTGTCCGTTCAAACTGACGTTCGCATTCTCGAGCAGCAAGCTTTGAAAGGCATTGCGTAAACCCGTCAGCCGCTCAGATTCTGCGGGTTGAAGTTTCACAGCTTTTTCGGCGGCGAAAGCCATGCCCACCGCCCCAGGAACATTGTGCGTGCCGCCGCGCAAACCACTTTCTTGATGCCCACCGTAAAGCAATGGTGGTATCTCGAGTCCTCGGCGCACGAACAACGCGCCGACACCTTTAGGACCGTAAAACTTGTGTGCCGAGACGGTCAGCAGATCACAACCCAACTCGAGCACGTTCAGCGGCACATAACCCAGACTTTGCACGGCATCAACATGAAACACAATCCCTTTGGCGCGACAAATCTCAGCAATAGCCTGTACATCTTGAAGGCTGCCAATTTCGTTGTTCACGTGCATGACGCTGACCAAAGTCGTTTCTGGTGTTAGTGCCTCGAGTACCTGTTCGGGCGCAATCACACCAAATTCATCAGGCTCGAGATGGATCACCTCACAGCGTCCAGACAACTCGAGCGCCCGTGCTGGAGCAAGCACCGCGCTGTGCTCAATCGCGCTCGTGACCATCTGCCCACCGCGTGCCAAACCCAACCCAAACAACACTTGATTGTTGGCTTCAGTGCCGCCACTGGTAAAAATCAGTTCTCGACTCGAGCAACCCAAAGCACGCCCCAAACGCTCGCGGGCTTCCTCGAGCGCCTCTTTGGCAGTGCTGCCCTCACGGTGAACGCTTGAGGCGTTGCCCTGCAAAAATTGGTACGGACGCATCAGCACTTCGATTTCAGGATCGAGCGGTGTGGTCGCAGCATAGTCAAGGTAAACACGCATCAGAGATTATTGCGCTCAATGGATTCAGACTCTAAACGCAATAATGAATCTGTGGGCATACAATACCAATCCTTTTTAGGAATTTTTGCAGCCGCCCGATCTCGAGCTTCAAGCAAACCTTCCGCCATGTTCTTAGAGGGTTTTGGTGATTTTTTTGGTTTTAAGGGTTGGGCAGCAACGGTCATAGCATTCATGTTCAAAACATCAAATTCGGGTACGGGATTGCATGAAAATCAGTCGCTCGAAACCATCGGTAAGGGTTGGGCTGCCGCCACATGGTCTCGCATTTGAATTACGGCATTGCCAAACTCGGCTTCTTTCATCAAGTCCGCAAGGCTGGTGTTGCCCAGAACATCCCGAATCGCGCCGTCCACCCGTCGCCACAGGCTCTCAGTGCCGCAGGCGGACACGTGCGAGCAACTGCCAGGGTCTTCGATGCAACTGACGGGCGCTAGGCTACCCTCGAGCGCCTCAACAACTTGTAACGCACTGATGTCTTCGGCGGCTCGAGAGAGTTTGTAACCGCCGAACGCCCCGCGCACACTGCGAATAAAACCCGCACGGCGAAGATTGGCGGCGATTTGCTCGAGGTAATGCTGAGAAATGTCTTGCTTTTCGGCAACGTGCTTTAACGCCATCGCCTCGCCGCCCGCAGCCGCAATTTCGACCAGGGCGCGT
>JAYTKL010000173.1:0-1162 GCA_043730305.1 Deinococcales bacterium
GGCATTCAAGCAACGTCCGGCGCTCGAGGAAGTGGATTTCAGCATTTTTCAAAAAGAAGCTTTTGGTGGCGCTGGCGGTCCTTTACCTCGCATGACTGGCAGTATTTTAAAATCGCAATTGTCAGCATTCTTAAGGCTTCGGGTTGCCGACCTGAAACGCTTTGATCGAATTTGGCTCAACGATGACCGCAAACGACCGACCCTGCGACAACCGACCAGTGAACAAGAAACGGGTTTAAAATTTAGTGGCGACATCAGCGCCTTAAAAAAACAGCAATCCAGACAGCTTCAAATCGAGGGCGGCATCAGCGAAGGTTTGTTGTTTCACGGCAGTCCCACCCAAGCCAGCATTGCCCTGACCTTCGACGATGCGCCGCACCCGCTTTACACCCCGTTGCTGCTCGATATTTTGCGGCGCACGCATGTCAAAGCAACTTTTTTTTGCATTGGTCGCAATGCAGTCGCTTACCCTTATTTTGTTCGTGACATGGTAAAAGCTGGTCATGAAATTGCAAACCACACCTATCATCATGTGCGCTTGATTGGTCTCAGTCCAAGTGCCATCAATGAAGAACTCGAGACGACCAGCGACATTTTGAAAAGCATTTCGGGGCAGTCCATCAAGTATTTTCGTCCACCCGGCGGTCGTTACTCGAGTCAGGTCTTGCAAGTCGCGTTCAATGCAGGTCTGATTACCGCTTTTTGGACCGATGATCCCGCCGATTTTCGCAACGCTGGAGAAAAAACGTTAGAGCGAAACCTGGTTAAACACTTACAATTTGGGGGCATTATTTTGTTGCATGACAATGTTCTTGACAGTATCCAGGTGCTTCCACAATTTTTGAAAGCCGCCTACAATCGCGGGATTCAGATTGACAACATTTCTGGAATGCTGGACGGGATTTAAGTGAACGAACTTTGTTGTTTGTACTTTTTAATTTCATCTTGACAGGTGATGATGAAGCCAATGAACTGCAAACCGTCTTGTCACAAACGATTTGAAATGGAAATCTTCACGAAAAAGGATCACGTTCATGCCTAATTCAAAGCCACGAACCTCAAAACAAGGTTGGTTGTGGCGTGGCTTGGTTTTTTTGAGTTGCTTGACGGTGGCTGCCCTTGCCGGTCCGCGTGAACGTTACGGTTATCGTGTGCTTGCCCA
>JAYTKL010000174.1:0-9871 GCA_043730305.1 Deinococcales bacterium
ACCATCGTTTGTGATCAATGGTTATCTGGTGTCGGGTGCGTTACCCGTCGAAGCGTTTCAGGCGGTCATTGCAAAACTCGAGGTGAAGTAAGTGTCTGAAACTTCAACCCTCGAGCCTCGGGCGTTAAACCAAAAAAGCTTGTTCTGGCGAATGGCGGGGAGCGTGGTTGCCCTGCTGGGAATGCTGATTGCTTTTTATATTTTGCTGTACGACCTGGGACGTACCAGTTTGGTCTGTCCAATTTCTGGTTGCGATGTGGTGCAAGCCAGTCCGTATTCAAAATGGTTTGGTTTGCCCGTGGCAGGTTTTGGCTTTGCCTACTACCTGGGACTGTTTGCCCTGAGCCTTTACGGTGTGTTCTCGAATGCCTTGTTTGGTTTTCGGCTGACCGATCTGTTGCGTTTTGTCGGCGCAATCGGTTTGGTTTTTTACGCGTACTTCACGTATCTCGAGGCGTTCGTGATTCACTCCTGGTGTTTTTGGTGTCTGACCTCGAGCCTGATGCTGCTCGGTTTTTTTGTTTGTAGCTTGCTCGAAGCTCGAAATTCTAAGCGAGTTTGATCAGTTCGCCAAACGCGCCAGGGCATGATCCATCCGAAGTCAACGGGTAATTCAAGCTCAGGTGCTCATCCGCATGACAATTGCCATTGATTCGTTCCGCCAAATCCTTGGTTTCACCCATCGGCGCGTTGTTCAGTTCTTCACGCAAAAAACCCAGAAATCGGCGGGAATGTGTCCGCCAGAATTTCGCTTCGCCCAAGGGTCTGGATGGCGAGATTGCTTGTAGCAGCGGCATTCATGGTTGCACCGCGCGTCTATGTTCAATGTCAAAACCGAATTCTTGGATTGTATGTTTTTGGTTTTTGGTTACACGACCACAGACCTATTGTGTTGAACCATTTCATCAATTGTAACGTCACGGTAACGCGACTGAACCAGAATAAACCCGTTGAAGTTTGAGTTTCAATTCTGTTCGATGTGACAAGAACAAAGCCAGTATTCAGCTTTGCTTGAGAGGTGAATTATGTATCAACACGTCCTCGTGCCCGTGCAGAATGACTTGTGCAGTCACTTGGCTGCCAAACACGCTTTTGATCTCTCGAGGTTGCTGGGTTCTCGGGTGAGCTTATTGCAGGTGCAGGTCAATGCGCGTGAAGATTCGCCACCCGAACAGTCTTGGCTGGACGAACTCGCCAGCCATGCGCGGACAAAACCGCAAATTTGCATTCTTAGCACCGATTTGTCAGTCCCTCAAGCGATTCTCGAGTTTGCCCAAGCCGAAAATGTGGATTTGATCGTGATGGGCACGCACGGACATGAGGGTGTCGAGCGTCTTCGTTTGGGTTCGGTGGCGCAGGCGGTGGCTGGAAGTTCGTTCATTCCAGTTCAGATCGTTCCTTTGCGCTTGCAGGTTCCGCAGGGCTTTGTCTCCAAATGGAAACAAGCTTTAACATCACCCTGATACGCCCCACCGCGCGATCTTGGTGATGCCAAGCTTGGATCAGGTCAAGACTGACGTTGCCAGGGTAACAAGACCGTAGCGACAAACAACCAGGATTGCGCTCGAGCCGCAATCATCTTGATGCGAGCAATCAGGGTCAGTTTGACGCGAAACTTCACAAACACCACGAAATTTACCTCTCTGACCCGCGCCGCAGCGCCCCTGAACATTTAAAGACCATCATCCGTCAACCGTTCGTTGCCGCTTGAGGCTCGAGGGGACAACAAAAGTCTGATTGAAAACAATCTGGAGGTCGTGTATGCAAACCAAATGGATTGTTGCCGCTATGGTGTTTGCTGGGGTTTTGGTCTTGATGTTCGCCCAGCCGTAACCATGGCTGTAAACAATTTGGTCATCTTGCACCATAACCACAGAAATTCCTGGGATACCCGCCAAAATGCGGCGTTCTTCAATAAAACGGTCAATGCGCTCGAGTGGCAAGTTTGGTGTGGTGGCACTTGCCGAAATGCTCAAGGTCAGTGTGATGAGTGCGGCTAAAAGAACACGGCGTTTCATTTTGCTCAATCTACTCGAGATTTCTGAGGGGATTGACAAAACGGCTACCTAGGATAACTATATAGTCAACCTAGGTACTAAGGAGCGCCATGAACCAAAACCTTGACCCCAACCTCTTAAAAGGCAACCTCGACCTCATCCTCTTAACCATTCTCGAAGAAGGGGAGATGTACGGACTCGAGATTATTCAAGAAGCCCAAATCCGCACGAATGGTTATTTTGACTTTAAAGAAGGCAGCCTTTACCCAGCCCTGCACCGACTGACCCAAGCAGGCTTGCTGATCAGCGAATTCCGCGAAAGCGACCTCGGCGGACCCAGACGCAAATACTACACGCTGACCGAAAAAGGACAGCACAGCCTCGCCAAAAAACGCAGCGATTGGAAACAATTCTCGAGCGCCATAGACCAACTCAAAGGTGCAAGATGACCAACCTCGAGAAATACTTAAACAATGCCACACGCGGAATATGGGGAAAACGCAAACTCGAGATACGTGAAGAACTCGAGGGTCATATCCTCGAGAACGCTCGAAAATACGAGATTGCAGGATTCACACCAGATCAAGCCGTGACCAAAGTGCTCGAGCAACTGGGCAACCCGCGAAAGTTATCGTTTGGGTTCTGGGAGGTTTACATGGTAATGCAAAGACAATTCATGCTAGGGTCGTTGATGGTTGTGACATTGCTTTCTGTTGCCACTTGGCAAATGACTTTGGAACGAAATTTCAAATTCTCTTGTGCCAGTCTAAATAAACTGATACAACTCGAAACGCAAGCCAACTCGAGTTTGTTAAACCAATTTTCGATGGTACGAAATTTAGAAAACCTGGATTTCAACATATTCATGGCGAAAAATATCAAAACAATCGTCAGTCAATCGGCTCAATACGTGGTCACGCAACTCGAAGCGAGCGAAATACACTTTCAAACCAAAACGCAAATTCCAATCGAACTCAACAAATTGAAAATGACAACCCAAACTTCCAGTTCGGTAAGTCCACAAGCGCTCCATTGCAGCATTCAATCGTTTTAAGACTCTAAACAGCGAGCAACACCTCAAGATGCGCCAATCGTTTTTACATGGTTGGCTCGAGTTTCAAGCGCATCAACCACCGTCCAGGCAAATTCTTGAATCCCAGCTTTTTATTGACCTCGAGCATGGGCGCGTTGACGCTGAGGTTGTTGGTGCTCATTTTTGTGTAACCCAACGCTTTGGCGGTTTTGATCGCCTCGAGTTTTAATGCCAGCGCAATGCCACGACCTTGGTGGCTGGGATTGACGGCGGTGATGAAATTATAGGTTTGCCCTCGATTCAAAGTCAGCACACTGATGCCTACCCAAACACCAGCGTCAATTGCCAAAAAGACTCGAGCTGCGTTGGTTGGGGAATCGTCGCGCACCCAATGAGCCACTTGCTCGAGCGACCACCTCGGGTTGCCTTCAAGGTCAGGGGTTTGCGCCAAAGATTCCGCGACAAACTCGAGCACTTTGTCCCAATCGGATTCGGTTTGAATCATTTCAGCAAACGAACGCAATTAAATTCCAGAAGCCTTGACACGATCAGAATGCCCTGCAAAACGGTTTTCATCAAACGCCTCAAGGTTCAAAACGCTGGCAAATCGGTTGGCGTAATACTCAAACCCTCGAGCCTCTGCCCAAGCTCGAGATGCTGGGTCATCGTCTCGAATATAAGATTCCAAACCTTGCAACGAATGCTTTGACAGACGCTGCTCGAGTTGTTGCCAGAGGATTTGTCCGTAACCCTTTTTACGCTCAACTGGATGCACCATGACACCCGCCCCAGCCCATTTTGGGGGGACGAAACCGTGCGGAATCACTTGGGCGTAACCACAAATCACACCGTTTGTTTCAAGCACAAATCGCTCGAGCGGGAATTCGTCAACGGGGCGTTGATCTTCGCGTTCTAAAAATTGTTCCAGGGTCAACGGCGGGGTTTGCCAGGTGTTGGAAATCTTGAGCAAAGCCGAGGCGTCTTCGGGATGCCGATAATCTCGAATGATATAAGTCATGACTGTAATTTTACGCAGGAGGTTCACAAACTCGAGTTACAAAAAATACTTGAAAAGCGTTGTTTTTAGACAATACCAGCGTAAATATCCTCGAGTTTTAAGCTTGCACCAACGCACGGAACGTCAAATTCCCCTGTGTTCTCGAGCAATGAAAACCGCCAACCATCGTTTTCTCGAGCGTAAACCATGACCAGTGCGCGGTCTTGCCGAAGCAAAACATAACGTTGAACACTTGGGATTTTCAGATATTCCTCGAGCTTATCGCCTTGGTCAACGTCTTCGGTGCTGTCAGAAAGCACTTCAAAAATGGCGCAAGGGGCTTGAATCAAGTATTCATCCGCGTCCTCTTCGCAAGTCACAACCACGTCAGGGTAACGGTATTTTCCGTTTGGGATTTGCATTTTGACAACTGTAAAAAACACATCACAACCTTTTGCTTCAGCGCGTTCAATGAGTAATCGGTATAACTTCCCAACCACTCGGTTGTTGCGCTTTTTGTCTCCTGCCATCGCGTGTATTACGCCATCAACGAATTCATGACGAACCTCGGAAGTTTTTTCAAACTCGAGGTACTCCTCAGCCGTCATTTGCTTTTCTAAAATCATGCAATTAGTCTAGCGTATTCTGTTTTTGAATTCCAGAAATCTCGAGCAACAAAAAACACCCCGTTTGGGGTGTTCTCTTTTGGAGCGGCTATTCGGATTCGAACCGAAACGAAGACCTTGGAAGGGTCACATGCTACCGTTACATCATAGCCGCAGCACCATCATTGTACTACAAACTCGAGTTTATGGGAGACTCGAGTAAAAATTGGTCGGGGCAGCAAGATTCGAACTTGCGACCCCCTGGTCCCAAACCAGGTGCGCTAGCCAGGCTGCGCTATGCCCCGAACCGTCGGACGCAATGCGTCTCGAGGGGAGAGTATAACGGCAATTGCTTATCTTGACAAGCCCTGTTTGGGGCGATACACTTCTTCACGCTGCGAGAGCAGTGTTTTGGGGCTGTTAGCTCAACTGGCAGAGCAGCTGACTCTTAATCAGCGGGTTGTTGGTTCGAGTCCAACACGGCCCACCAAACGAAAGCCCCGTCAGATGCGGGGCTTTCCTATTTTGGGGTTTTTCGAGTTTGAAGATTTTAGTCTTGCGTGAGTCAAATCGTGTGCAACGGGTCATTAATTCAGCGCCGAAACACCCACGGTTCGAGGTTGTACAGGAACAGTAAACAGATCAATCACGTGCTGACGTTTCTCAGACTCGAGCACGTGACGGTAAATGCGGTACGTGGTTGCAATGTCAGCGTGTCCAAGGTTTTTGCTGACCACCTCAACAGGTACTCCCGAACGAAGGGCAAGAGTTGCATACGTGTGTCTTAAATCGTGTGGTGTCAGGTGCGGTAATGGCTTACCGTCTTGGATTAACGCCTCAATGCCTTTACGTTCGGTTGCCTTAAACATCCTGTGACCTCGAGCCACGCCGCGTTTATCGGGTTCGTTGTAATACTCCCAGTTTGACCATTTCACAATATCGTTAAGCGCACATTTAAGGCTTTCAGGATGAACCCATTCACCTGTTTTGGTAGCAAAGACCGCGCCTGTATTCTGCCAAGCATCTTCTGCGGTTTCACGTTCCTTGAGTTGGATTTGACGGTGTTCCTCGAGTGCCGCCTTAAGGCTTGGCGGTATCAGAATGTCGCGCCTTGAATGGTCTGTCTTGGTGAGTTCGGCTCGAGTAGGGACGCTTTTGGTAACTGATGCCGTGTGACGGATTCGGATCAATCCTTTCTCGAGATCAACGTCTTGCCAGCGTAACCCCATGACTTCGGAACGCCTTAACCCAATAGAAACCGCCGTGAATACAGCAACCCAGAGACGGCAGACACCCGCGTTAAAGAGCATTGAACCAATTTCGTGTAATCGTACTGCTGGTTCAAAGTCCAAAGCCGTGTGAGGGTGTTCTGTGCGGTGCTTCTTAATCGGCTTGACTGCTTCGGCTGGTGACACGTAAATAATTTGGTCAATCACAGCTTCACGAAGTAAGGTTTTTAAGCGTCCTCGAGCGTGTGAAACAGTACGGCTCGAGAGTAAAATGCCAGTGTCAATGACTTTGCCGCCTTTGTTGCGTTTGGTGTTTGTGTTTGCGAGTTTGGTGAGGGCGTTCTTGATATCGGTAGGCTTTAAGTCTTTCAATCGCCTTTTACCCAACATCGGCATGATTAACCCTAGCTCGTGTTTGTAAGTATCTCGAGTGACCTCACGAACATCAATTTGATTTAACCAACGGTTTGCATACTCGGATAAGGTCACTTGGTCAGGACTTGCCAGAATGCCGCGTATGTTGTCGCTCTTTACTTGAGTCAGTGCATCTTCGGCTTGTTCTTTCGTGTCAGTGATACCACTAGCCAAGGTTTTACCCTCAGCATCACGGAACTGCCACCGAAACCGAGTACCTTTATATTTGCTGATTGACCCGCGCCCGTTCCCGCGTTTATCACTTAGGACTTGCTTTTTCTTAGGTCGTGCCATCACGCACCACCTCGAGCAAGTCATTAGGTGTCACGGTTTCCCCCGTTAACATCTCGAGTCCGTACAACAGTTTCCCCATTGTCTCGAGGTCAAGCCGTAATGCTTTCCCTTGGCTTAATGAATACACGGTGTTGCGTGGTAAGCCACTGGCTTTCCAGAGTGCGTATGCACTTTTCTGGTGTGTCTCGAGGTAGTCCTTAACTTTTAATTTCACTTTGTACACCTCCGAATTCTGACACTTCCCCACATCTTGGGGTTATGCCCTATATCTAGTTATTCCCTAGATATTGACATTATACCCTAGATATTGGTATTATACAAGCACCAAAAAAAGCGCCCCCGCCTAGTAAACGAAAAGCGCCATTTTGGAATCCCAAACAGTTGTAAGGAGTCAATAACATGCTACACCAAGTCAGCAACACCCGCGCTACCATCGGCAAATACCGCCATCTCACAAGCACCGACTGGCAAGCCGTTCAAAACCGAATCTCGAGCACGAACGGCAAAGCCACCGTGACCACATCAAACGGGCGTGAAGTCAGTTTCACTCGAGCAGAAGTGCAATTCCTCAATCAGAAATTTGGGACTGTCGCGGCGTAAGAACCTCATCGGTCACGATGTCTCGAGTTCGTTTTCCCATTGACGAACTCGAGACGGAAAGGAACAAATTGTTAAACCGCTCAAATTCCGGTAAGTCCATTTATCGCGTCTCACGTGGCAAGTAAAACACGTGGTTAGCTCACGCCCTAAGCAGACGAATGAATTCCTTGAGGTTTATTTCCCCATTCAAGAACCGCAGCAGGGCGGGAATTTCAACGAAGTTTTGAGTCTCAATAGCGCGTCTTACCAAAGTGCATTCCGCAAAGTTGAGTTGTTCCGAATCGCATAGCGGTTCAATCTTCGCCAGTTGATCGATTACTATTTGCGAGGCAATCGATTGAGAAATGACTGATTGTTGACTCACAACGCGCTTGACGGTGGCACTAACGCCTTCAGGCATACGGATGATGTAACTGCCTGTACCGATCATGTTGCCATCTGGACTGAACACCAAGTCATCCGCAGATTTCTCCTTAATCCAAACTTGAGCCAAAATTTGTCCTGTTTGTGGATTGAGAAAGAAAACGCGACCAAACGTGGCAATTGCTAAGACTGAACCATCAGGACTCCAACGGGGTTTCCCAACAAAAGTAAATGCGTAGCTTTTGAACGCAAAAACTTCTTGACCCTTTAGATCGTAAACCCTGATGATGCTGGGATTCGCTGTCCGTGACATGACGGCGATTTGAGTTCCGGATGGATTCCACGACACCCGAGGTTTAAAACCCGCACCAGCATTCATTGAAGCCACCGTCTTTAAGTAGTACGTGTCAATTACTCTTACGTTCGTGAAGCCAGGCAACTGCACCATAGCAAGCATTGAACCATCTGAATTGTAGGAAACGCTGCCATAAGATTCAGCCATTTTTTTGATGATTTTGCCTGTATTTGTGTTGAGAATATAAGTTCCGTTGCCAACCGATATCGTCAATTGCGGCAATTTTGGATGAACCGTAAACCCTTCAACTTCTCCCTTTTCGGGGATCGGAATTTCACTTAATAGCGCCCATGTTTTCGCATCCCAGATTCGGATAGGTTGATTGTCTAACACGGTGAAAACCGCTGAACCGTCCCATGAATAGCCAATTCCCGACCTAAGCGACGTTAACCCTGCCTCCACGGTTTTTATCAGAGTTCCATCTTTGGCATCCCAAATACGCATCTGAATTGGATCGTTATCAAGGAAGGTAGTGGAGAGAGTCACATATTGACGATTGTCTGGACTGAATGTGGATGCAATACCAAAATCATTGAAACTCAGTGGTGCAGGGTCGGGCGTTATTGAAGGAACTTGAATATCAGCAGCAATGGTCATGAGGCTGTTGGCTGCGGTAGGACTGGGAGCAGGAACTACGCCTTGACTTGAGCAAAAGCTTGAAGTCATTTGAAAAAAAATAACAACTCCAAATACCAACCATTTGAATACGTTCATGTTTCCAACCCCCAAGTTTGAATACTAAATTCTAACACTGGGGTTTGATTTCCTTTCTTGATGTCCAAACGCAACGAACAACTCGAGCAGGCATTTGCAACCTTGCAGAACAAAAGAATCTCGAGTTTAGCAGGGTGTTGCTACCCTCGAACCGTGTTCAAAAGCGTTGTAGACCATCCTAGATGATAATGCAATTCAAGCTGTCAAACACAACGTTAAATTACATTAACGGCATTGACGAATGGTAAAATCGCTGTAACACCGCGTAACGCACTGTTACCCGTCCCAACTTGGGACAGCACGCTCGAGCCTGAAAAGATTCAAACCAAAAACTCTAAAAATTCCGTGCGCAGTTGGATAGCCTAGGGGGTAGGGGGTGGGTGTTTGCAGCGAAAAATAACTCGAGGTTGCCCAGTGCCGTAGACAATCTCGAGCAGTGTCTTGTAAAGTTTCAAAACCCCATAAAAAACCAAAAGGCATGGAAGGCAGTAACCAACCGCTCGAGCTTTGTTATTTTGCGTTTTTATGTTGGGGGGTATCCTCACGTTTCGCATCGGCGACAAGCTTCCGCACTATCGCTGACGATACCCGCCCCTTTGCTTTGTCGCGTTCGTACATTCCGAGTGCCACAAGTCGGAGGTGTGCATCTCGAGCCGTTTGACGCTCGAGAATTTCTTTTCGTACAGCGCATTCGATTAACTCTCGAGGATTGCCAGCACAGAAAGTAAACCTTCTAACTTGCCTGAGCAGTTCAGAATTAACTCGGACGCTCGAGGAACGGGCTAACTTTTTTCTACCACTCTTTTTTCGACTACCGCCCCAATTTGGGTGAGTAGTACCTTCTACACGCTGTTCTTTGGTCATGCTTACCTCGAAATTTTGTTTTGATTTGTTTGGTTTGTGCATTCTTGCCACACAAACCAAGTTGTTGAATCTTGCCTAACTCGAGCGTCAAGCCATACAAGACTTAACCGTGAGCAAGGGTGATACGCGAACCTCGAGCCTTGTTAAAAACTCAGCAAGATCATTTTGGAACTCAATCAATTGTTCGGGTGTGAAGTCTGGAATGCCTTCAAGCATCACAGTAAAATCGGTTCGGAGTTGGGACACTACTGTCACCGCTCGAGCGGGTTCTGTGGCGTTCTGAAAGCCAACACGGGCGCACCGCTCGAGGGTCGTCAGCAAGCCGTGAATGTTATTGATGGTCTGCTCGAGACTCAAGAACCTACCGCCCGAATCTTTAAAATCATTTCAAGCAGTTGCTCGAGTT
>JAYTKL010000175.1:0-5182 GCA_043730305.1 Deinococcales bacterium
GCACTCGAGCCTCGCATCAATTCAACCTCGCCGCGTGTGATCGGTTGCTTGTACGCCACAATCGCCAGTGTCTCGAGCGCTGCCGCTGATAAAGCAGGTAAGGGTGGCGGTGCAAGAAGAGGCTCGAGCAGCGCCACCACGGCTGGCGCGACAATCAAACGATACCCCCCCGCCACCGCTTCAATCTCAAAACCGAGGCATGCATCCTGAAAACGCCGCCTGAGCATTTCAATCAAACGGTGCGAAGATTCGACAGGCACGCCCAAAAGATTGGCAATCTCTTTGGGTTTGACCGGACGCCCCGCCGCCAGCAGCGCCGCCGATAGTGTCTCGAGCAAACTCGCCTCGGCAGGCACAGTCCCAGCAAGCACAGTCCCAGCAAGCACAGTCCCAGCAAGTACAGACGCCTCCGAAGAGATCAATACAAGTTCGGAAAGCTCGAGCACCTCGTCTTGAACAGGCTCTAAGTCCATTGGTTGGTTCACGTGAAAAATTCCCTGTCAAAACCCATATCAAGGTTTATACTACCCAATATGACGACGTTTACCTATAAAGTTCGGGATGCAGCGGGGAAAATCATTACGTCTTCAATGGAAGCCGATGACGCCAAACAAGTGCGCAACGCGCTGCGCGAGAAAAACTTGTTCATTGTGGCGATCAATGCACCAAAAGTGGGCTTAAATGCCGACATTAAAATTCCTGGTCTGGGCGACGGAACACCCAGTTTAAAAGCCGTTTCATTGTTCTCGAGACAACTCGCCACCATGATCGACGCTGGTTTGCCATTGGTGCAATCGCTGGCGATTCTTGGTAAGCAAGTCGAAGACAAAGGAATGCAAAAAATCTTAAAAGTTGTTCGCACCGACGTCGAAGGCGGTATCACTTTTTCAGATGCCATTGCAAAATACCCCAAAGTTTTCAGTCGTCTGTTCCTCAATCTGGTACGAGCCGGTGAAATCTCAGGTACGCTCGACACCGTCCTTGACCGTGTTGCCATCTTTCAAGAAAAAGAACTGGCATTGCGCGGCAAAATCAGAAGCGCCCTGACGTACCCTGTTATTGTTTTGGTCTTCGCACTGGGTATCACCTACTTTTTGCTGACCACCATTGTTCCGCAATTTGGTACCATCTTGACCCAACTGGGCGGCGAACTTCCTTTAATCACCAAAATGCTGCTGGCGATTTCCGTGTTCTTGCAAAGCTGGTGGGGCGGAGGCATCATGTTTGCAAGTATTGTCGGTTCTGTACTTGGCTACAACGCCTACAATCGCACCAAACAAGGGCGTTACAACCTTGATGCGTTTAAATTGAAAATACCAATTTTTGGTAATCTTTTGTCAAAAGCAGGTATGGCATCGTTTGCCAGAACCTTTTCACTGTTGCTCTCGAGCGGCGTCAACATCATCGAAACCCTCGAGATTACCAAAGGCACTGCCGGCAACGCTGTCATTGAAGAAGCCATTGACAATGCCAAGAACGCCGTGCAACAAGGCGAACAAATCTCACAACCGCTCGGTGCATCCCCAGTCTTTCCACCAATGGTCGTGTCCATGATTGCGATTGGCGAGGAAACCGGTGGTCTGGACGCCATGCTCAACAAAGTCGCCGATTATTACGAACGCGAAGTTGATGAAGCCGTAGACCAACTGACCGCCGCACTCGAGCCATTGATGATCATGTTCTTGGGTGTGATTGTCGGTACGATTGTGGCTGGTATGTTCTTGCCGATGTTCTCGATCATCGGGCAACTCTCGAAATAAAACCAAAAGAATCTCGAGGACGGGTTCACGCCCGTCCTTTTTTCATGGGTTCGCGCTAAAATAAGGCTGTGAAAATTCGTTTTACCACTTCAAGCCTGCGGGTTCGGATCACCCCAAACGAACTCGAGGAAATCAAGAATCGAGCATCACTCGAGTTGGAGTTTGGTCTTGCTGGCGGTTGGAAATTTAAGCTAGAAGCTGATGAGCAGACCAAACTGGAATCTCGAGCTGGAACTGTGGTTCTTGGACTTTCGAGTGCCGACGCAATATTGTTAACCGAACCGACTCGAGAAGGTGTGTACTTCGAGTCTGACG
Organism: Deinococcales bacterium; assembly: GCA_043730305.1. GTDB lineage: Bacteria > Deinococcota > Deinococci > Deinococcales > JAAFIG01 > JANXTZ01. The sequence goes on from JAYTKL010000175.1 coordinate 2,076, forward strand.
GTGTACGGTTTTTTGTCGAAAAAGATTTCCCTTGCGAGCACCCCAGGACAAATCTCGAGGAAATCACTCCAACATTCCCCCGAACCCATGAAGGTCTTGAAATTGATGTTGGCGCTGTCGAAACGACTCGGGCTTTGCATATTTTACTGCGTGAACGACTGGATTTTCCAGAATTTTACGGTCACAACTGGAGCGCCTTTTGGGACGCCCTCAACGGTCTGGTCGAAATACCGACGCGCATCAAATTTCTAAACTGGGACAAGCTCGAGCAACGCCTGAACTTTGACGCCCGAATGTTACGGCAATGCCTGACCGACTTGAGCGCCAAAACCAATTGCAAAGTCGAATATGCTTGAAGTCTGGCGTGGTGACATCACCAAACTCGAGGTGGACGCGATTGTCAACGCTGCGAACTCGAGCCTGCTGGGTGGCGGCGGTGTGGACGGCGCGATTCACCGAGCCGCAGGCAAAGAACTCGAGTTTGAATGTCGAATGCTTGGGGGTTGCAAAACGGGTCAAGCCAAAATCACCAAAGGCTATAAACTACCCGCAAAGTTCATCATTCATACCGTTGGTCCTGTTTGGCAGGACGGTCACGCTTCAGAAAAATTACTGCTCGAGAAATGCTACCTCAATTCGCTCGAGTTGGCAGCTTCCAAGGGTTTGCGTTCGATTGCTTTCCCAGCCATCAGCACAGGCATTTACGGTTTTCCAGCCGAACTTGCCGCCGTGATTGCCATTGCCAGCATTCGGGCTTTTCTCGAGCAACACCCAAGCAGTTTTGACCGTGTGCTTCTGGTGGCGTTCGATGGGAATACTGAAGCGATTTACCAGAGCAAACTCGAGTCAAATCTCGAGATTGGGTAAACTAAACCATGACCATCTTTGAGAAAATCATTGCTCGAGAAATCCCAAGCAGTATCGTGTTTGAAAACGATGCGTACATTGCGTTTAAGGACATCAATCCCAAAGCCCCAGTGCATGTGCTGGTCGTACCAAAAAAAGTCTCGAGTCGGCTTGATGAACTGTCCGCGCTCGAGATGGGCGAATTGTTTTTTACGGCAAGCTTGGTGGCTACGGAGAGTTTGAATTTAACGGATTACCGTTTGGCGGTGAATGTTGGTGAGGGTGCGGGTCAGATCGTTTTTCACACGCACGTTCATATTTTGGGTGGTTGGGTGGCTCGAGATGCCGATGCGCACCATGACGATATGGGCGAGGCTTAAAGCGCGTTTTGCCAGATTGCCACGCCGTTTGCACCTCGAGCCACAAATCCCAAACCAGGAAATGGCGTGTGCGGCACTGCCAGCAGCAGGTGTTCGCGTTCGGCTCGCTCGAGGATTGAGGTTCGGGTTTGGGCGGCAAGGTCGGGGTTTTGATCGAATTTGATGCTCCACTCTGGGTGGATCACTTGCACTGGGGCGTGCATGACATCTGCCAGCAGCAGGGCTTTCTGGTTTTCAGACTCGAGCAAGACGCTGGTTGCGCCCGAGCGGTGTCCTGGCGTGAAGACCAGACTGATTTCGGGCATGAGAATGGCATCGTTGTCCACAATCTCGAGCAGGTTTTTTCGTACGAGTGGCGCGAGAAATTTTTGAAATTGTTCGGCTCGAGCTTCGTCTTTGGCGTAATCTTGGTATTCGGTTCGCGCCATGATGTGACGAGCGTTGGGGTAAACCGCTTGACCCTCGGGCGTGATTGTGCCGCCGACATGATCAGCGTCGCGGTGCGTGAAAAACACGATGTTGACATCCTCGGGGGTGATGCCTACCGCTTTCAAACCCTTGAGCAAGGGTGAGCTTTCAGACTCGAGCGGTAAGCCTGTATCGATCAGAATGATTTGGTCATTCGAGCGAACCAGGCAAATATTCTGGGTGAACAACAAATCGTTACCAGTCTCACCAAAAGATTCTGGTTGCGCGGCTCGAGCAACCTCTAAAAGCTCGAGCGTGGCAGTTGGGAAGAACTCGAGCGCAGGAGCGGGGTTTGTCTCTTGGACTTGAATCACGATCAACTCGAGCTTGCCGATTTTTTGAGTGTGGGTGTTCATGGCTTTATCCTAAACGTTCAAGCCATGAAAAAGCTCGAGGTTAAAAATCCCTCGAGCTTCTGTTTGAGTTTTAAATCGCTTCGAGCAGCAGTAAATCTGGACTCTCGAGCAAGTTGGAAATATGTCGCAAGAACCTGGCGGCTTCAGCGCCGTCCACCAAACGATGATCAAAGCTGAGGGACAAGTACATCATTGAACGAATCACGATCTGACCGTCACGCACAACAGCACGCTCTTGAATGGTTTGCACGCCAAGAATCGCGGCATCTGGTACGTTGATGATCGGGAAGCTCAATAAACTGCCTGCCGAACCCATGTTCGTGACGCTGAAGCTCGAGCCTGACAGGCTTTCTGGGCTGGCTTTGCCTTCACGGGTTTTGCTTGCCAGGTCGCTGATCTCGCGGGCAATTTCGGTGATGCTTTTACGGTCCACATCTTTGACCACAGGCACGATCAAACCCGCTTCGGTGTCTACCGCACAACCAAGGTTGTAATACTGCTTGTGAACAATTTCTTGGCTGGCTTCGTCATAGCTCGAGTTGAGGTTCGGGAAGGCTTTTAAGGCGGTGGTGGCGGCTTTAAAAATGAATGGCAGGTAGGTCAGTTTGATGCCCGCTTTTTCGGCGGCTGGCTTCAAACGGGTACGCAATGCCACCAGCGCGGTCATGTCCACCTCGTCAATGGTCAGGGTGCGCACGGTGTACAAATGCGAGGCTTGCATGGCGTTCGAGATGGCGCGGCGCAGTCCACGCAAGGGTGTGCGCGTCTCGAGGTGCTCGTAACCTTTGGGGGTTTTGTAAATTGGCGCGGCAACGTTCAGACCGCCGATGCTCGAGGGGGCGGCTTTGGCTGGGGCGCTGACGGCGGCGGCTGGTGTAGCAGCGCCACCTGCGGCGAGAAAACCGCGCATGTCATCCATGCCAACCCGTCCATTTGGACCCGAACCTGGCACGGTTGCAATGTCAATATCGTTCTCTCGGGCGAGCGCTCGAGCGGCTGGAACTGCCAGTGGTCGCCCGAATTTGTTGGTGCCTGCGGCGACGGCGCTGCTCGAGCC
>JAYTKL010000176.1:0-12816 GCA_043730305.1 Deinococcales bacterium
AGTTGTGCGGCAGCCGCGCCCATCTCGCGCAAGGGTTGACGCACGGTGGTCAAGGGTGGGTTGGTGTTGGCAGCCCTTGGCGCGTCGTCAAAACCGATCACCGACAGGTCTTCGGGAACGCGCAAACCCATGATCTGAGCCGCAGCCAAGACCCCAATTGCCATTTCGTCACTGGCGGCAAAAATTGCCGTTGGCGGCTCGGCAAGATTCAAAAGTTTTAAAGCCGCCTCCTGTGCCGCAGATTCAACCCAAAAATTCACGGCATTGCAAACCACCAAGTATTCGCTGGGCGTTTCAATCCCAGCCAACTTCAAGGTTTCCAAAAACCCTTGCCGCCGCTCGAGCACATCCTCTCGAGGGACGTATACGGTGTCGTGATTGGAATTGAAGGTTTGGGTTGGAAAATGAAGATGCGCAATGCGGGTGTGACCAAGCTCCAGAAGATGCCGTGCCGCCAGTTGACCGCCGTGTTTGTTATCTGCCTGAATCGTGTAAGGTCCGTCGGCATTGATTGACACGACCGGAATCGAATTCATAAAAATTTGATGCTCGTTCGCCACGGGCATCAAAAGTAAGACTCCATCGGCAAGACTGCGAAGCAAGGTCGCCCGTTCGCGTTCGCGCTTGACGTTGCTCGAGGTCGTAAAAACCGCCAGGTCAAAACCGTTTTTTTCGGCGGCAACGCTCGCGCCCAGCAAAATTTCGTTCAAATACAAGGAATCAAACTGCGGCAAGATCACGCCCAACAAATTCATGCTGCGCCCCGCCAAGACTCGAGCCGCCGAGTTTGCCACGTAACCACATTGCGTGATTGACCGCAGCACACGCTGACGGGTTTCTTCGGACATGCCATTTTTGCCGTTAATGACGTTGGAAACGGTCATTTTGGAAACACCGGCAACGATGGCGACATCGGCAAGCGTGACCCCTGAGTTGGATTCAGTCATAGTTAGACCTCAAACTGGTGCGTTAAATACAACTAAACAACAGTATTTTCAAATAAAAGCCCATACTTTAGCGGTAAACCTGATTTCTTTAGCGGCAAAGTTACAGGCTTCAAAAGCATTTGTCAAGCCCCAAAAACTTGAAGGCAGATGCCTAAAACGCCAATTGACAACTGACTGGGGTCAAGCTGTCCAAACTCGAGTCAACATCAAGTCTCAAATTGGCTGCCAACGACATCAAAACTCGAGCCATCAGAAATGACGGATCGAGCATTACCAGTCAATTACAACTTTTGCAAATCCATGAAGTTCATTGGCAACTCGAGTTTAAAACCTTGCTGCAACACAGTTCAGCAATTGCACAGCAAAGCCTGAAATCATGAAAGCGCGACAAATACGGCTGTTAATTGGGTTTAGATACATCAATCCCCCAAAGCCGTGCTAGAATTTCGCGCGCGAGCCTTGCGTCTGCAAAACCCGCGCCGAAACCTTGAAAGGAAACCTGTTTTTGGTGCACCCGACAGAATTCGAATCTGTGACCTTTGCCTCCGGAGGGCAACGCTCTATCCGGCTGAGCTACGGGTGCAAAAACAACCACCGATGCATAAAGCATCTATTTTGAAGATTACACTGACAACCCGATTGAGTGCAAGCCAATACAGTTCAAATCAATACAGTGCAAGCAAGATTAAGTACAGTCCAAGCAAGAATAAAATTGACAACGTGACCAAAAGTCACAGGAGGCAGTAACGTGAGAGAAACACCGAAGAAATACGCAGCCCTCGAGCAATCCGAACCCACATCCAAACGTACCGTCCTGGCACGGGTTGTGCTTGGCGTCGTGGCAGTGGCATTGCTGGCAGGCATGATCGTGCAATTCACGCCCAACCTGGCATCCTTGACGGGCGGCGTGCAACGCACCGATGGCAAGACTTTGTTTAGCGTCAACGGCACACCAGTCACCGAACAAGATTACGAACGCACCAAACAACAAAACCCATTGTTTGGACTTGCCAACGGCGGCACATTTGGGCAAGATGTCAACAACCTCATCATGAACCAAGTCGTGCTCGTCTCGAGCGCCCGTCAAGATGCCAGCCGTACCAATATCAGTGGTGGCGATGTCAGCAAATACATCACCGACCTTCGCGCCCAACGCCAACTGACCAAAGATTCTGATTACACCGCCTTTGTCCAGTCCAACGGTTACAACGACGCGACCTTCCGCGATGCCGTGCGTCAACAATTGCAACTGACCAAACGCATTGAAGAGATTCAAAAAGGCGTGACCATAACGGACGCCGAACTGAAATTCTTTTACGAGCAAAACAAAAACAATTACAAAGAATCAGACCGCATTGTGGCGCGTCAAATTGTGGTGGACAAACAAGCCGACGCCGACGCGATTCAAACCAGCCTCAAAGCGGGCGAACCTTTTGACAAACTTGCAAGTCAAAAAAGTACCATTGGCAAAGAACAAGATGGCGCATTGGGTGCAAAAATCGGCGAGAAAATTCCGCAACCGATTGCCGAAATTGCCCTGCCCAAAAACATTGCCGATGCCGCGTTTAAACTCAAACAAGGCGGCGTGACCCCAACCATCGCCGATGGCGGCAAGTTTTACATTGTCAAAGTCGAAAAATTCTTGCCTGCAGGCGTGCCAAGCTTTGAAACCTTAAAAGCCAAAATGGACAAAGCCGCCGACGGCAAAGAAACCAACAAACTGACCGAAGACGCCAAAGCATTAAAGGGCAACGGTGCTATCGAAGCCTGGGTCAAGGGCTTACAGACAAATGCCAAAGTTGAGTTTCCAAAAGACTCCAAGCTCGACTTTTACGACCCAGCCGTTGCCACCCTGGGCAAAACCGACATCAAACTTTCAGAACTCAACCGTGCCGTCTACAGCAACCAACAAATCCAACAATTCTTACAGCAGGGTGCGCAGGGCGCGACGCTGGTTGAGCAATTCTTCAAACCCCAAAGCCTGGACAACCTGATTAACCAAGAGGTCGCCGTGCAAGCCGCCAAGAAGAGCGGGCAACCATTCTTTGGTGCGGGTGCCGACATTCTGCAACAAATTCAAAACTACCAATCCAAAGACACCACCATCTCTGATACGGATGTCAAAAAGTATTACACCGACAACATCGCCACCTACACCACCCCAGCCAGCGCCGACATCGAGGAGGCAAGCTTCAAGACCCTCGAGCAAGCCAAGGCATTTCGTGCCGCGTTTATTGCCGCCGGAACAGATTTCACCAAGGACGCCGCCAAACAGAAAGGTACAGTCACCCAAACCGGTTCTGTAACCCCCGAGAGCGTTAACCCGGCTTACAAAAAAGTTTTGTTTGACGCCAAAGCCCTTGCCAAAGCCGGCGCGTTGCAAGTTTCAGACGTGATCGCCAACAACAAACAATTTATCGTGATTGGCGTGAAATCCTACATCGAAAAGAGCGTCAAACCATTTGCTGAGGTTGCGAGCGACTCCAAAGAAAAAGCCTTGATTGGCAAACGCGCCGTGGTTGGACAAAAATGGTTGACCGACACCGTCAAAGCTGCCAAACCAGTCAAAAAATACGACGATGTCCGTAAACAACTCGAGCTTCGCGCCAAGAAAGCCGATGCCGACAAAGCCGCCGAAGAAGCCAAACTCAAGGCAGAACGCGAGAAGCAAAACAAAGCCAATCCAACAACGACTCCAACAACGACTCCAACAACCACGCCAACAACCACACCAACAACCACACCAACCACACCACCAGCTTCAAAATAAAAACTTCAACACCCAAAAACGCACGACTGAAACTCAGTCGTGCGTTTTTGATTCCAAATATGACATGATAAAAACAGCATCTCGAGGAGCAGCATGAAAACCATATTGTCGTTGCCGCTCGAGTTCAGAATTTTACTGCTCGAAAGCATGTTCGGGGCACTCGCCAACAGGGCTTTGACCGTGGTGATTGGGTATCAAATTTATTCCCTGACCAAAAACCCGCTCAGTCTCGGTTTTTTGGGACTGGTCGAAGCGATTCCCACCCTCTCGCTGGCATTGTTTGGCGGTCATGTCGCAGACCGTCTGGATCGCCGCTCGATCGTCCTGGTCACCCGAGGCATCAATATTTTGTGCATTGTGACATTCGCAATTTTTTCGATCAGTCCAGACCGTTTTGGTTTGCTTTCCATGTACGCCGTGGTGTTTGTCGCAGGGCTTGCCAGAGGTTTTGGTGATCCCGCCGCCAGCGCCTTTGAAACCCAAGTCATACCGCAAGCGACCTTCGTGCGTTCGAGTGCGCTACTCTCGAGCGTTTCGCAGGGAAGTGCGATCATCGGTCCGGCTTTGGGCGGTGTGGCGTACGATGCCTTCGGCGTGACCGCAACTTACGTTGTTATTGCGGTACTGCTCGGGTTTTCGTGGTTGTGCATTGCCAGTCTACGCAGCAAGCCCGTACCTGTTCCAGATGAAACCGAAAATATGTGGCACAGTATTGCCGAAGGGGTGCGATATGTGTTCGCCAATCAAGTGCTGGTCGGTTCGATGGCGCTGGATTTGATTGCGGTCTTGTTCGGCGGTGCGGTGGCATTGCTGCCCGTGTTCGCCAACGATATTTTGAAAGTTGGCGCTGGCGGTCTGGGTCTTCTGAGCGCTTCAACCTCCATCGGCACGCTGCTGACCATGCTGATTGCCACCCGTTACCCACCAACCCGCATGGCGGGACGCAACCTGCTCTTGGCGGTTGCAGGTTTTGGATGCTCGATCATTTTGTTTGCCCTTTCAACAAACCTCTGGCTTTCCATGTTCGCCTTGGCACTTTCGGGCGCGTTCGACGGGGTCAGCATGATTATTCGCAGCGCCATTCAACGCGTCATGTCCCCCGAGCACATGCGCGGCAGAATCGCCGCCGTGACCTGGATTTTTATCGGCTCGAGCAACGAGATCGGTGCGTTTGAAAGTGGTTTCGCCGCCAGTTTGCTGGGCGTTGTGCGCAGCGTCTGGATCGGTGGAGTGGTGACGCTCGGCGTGGTGGCGGGCAGTGCGATTCTCGCGCCGAAACTCCGAACGTTGCGGCTCGAGGACAATGGTGAAGTCGTTTCTTAAGCTTTGAACGCTCGAGCGACAGGCAAATACAACAACAGGGTGATGGTTGTCCCCAATGCCAGTAATCCAAATGCCACGGTAAAACCAAACGGCTCGAGGATCAACGGGTCGCTCGAGAACGCACCAACGATCAGACCGATCAACCATTGCAACAAAAACGTGCCGCCAATGCCGAACATGTTGGCGAAAGTTGTGACCCGACCCGTTAAACCAAGCGGGTACAAACTTTTGGCGTGCGAGAGCAACAACAAATTGCTGGTTCCAAACGCGCCGTACAAAAAATAAATCGGGTATATCAACGCCAGTGGTACTCGGAGGGCAAAAGCCAGTTGGCAAGCACAAAAACCAGAGATGCCAACCACCGCCACTCGAGCAATTCCCAGACGATCACCCAACCAACCGCTCAGCAAGTATCCCGCAGCCGTTCCCAAACCCATGATGGTCAACAACACGCCAGCGCCGCCCTTGTCCAAACCGTAAACGCTCGAGAGAAAACGTTCGCCGCCCCACAGTGTTTGCACGCTGAGCAAACCGCCTGCCGTAAAAAAATTGACCAAACTGATGCGCACAAGCCTCGAGTCAAGTTTGAATTGTTGCGTTGAGGTTGAGGTCATGGTGGGCGGTTTCCAATCGCGCGGCGCGTTTCGTACAAACACCGCAATCAAAACCGCGCTGAGTGCCGTCAAACCAGCACCGTACACAAACACCGAACGCCAACCCGAAACGCTCGAGAGCCAAGCCAGTGGCGAAGCGGCGAACAAAGCGCCGAACGTTCCCAGCGCCATCAGAGCGCCTGTAACCGTGGCATTTTGAGCGCGTGGAAACCAAAAGCCAAAACTCTTGAACGCCACCATCAGACAACCTGCCAAACCAAGCCCCAACAGCATTCTGGCAACTGCCAGCACAACAAGACTATGAGCAACACTGAACAACAAACTGCCCAAAACCGCGATGCCAAGCAGCATGGGTTGCACCGCTCGAGTGCCAAAACGATCCAGTGCCAGCCCAATCGGAATTTGACCAGCCGCGAATGCAAAGTAAAACAAACTCGTCATCAAGCCCAGATCGCCAGGTGAAAGGTTTAATTCACGGGTCAAATCTGGTGCAATAACGGCATTGGTGCTTCTGAAAAAATACGATAAAAAATAGGCGAAGGTCAGCAACCAAAACACAATGCTTGAACTCGAGTGATACGGTTTTGCCGAGGACTGCACAAAGCACTCTAACGCAGTACTGGAATCAAGAACCACTTCTTAAAACCTTTTATGCCCTAAACTCGAGCCATGAAAGCATTCTGGGTTTGTTGGCTGGTGTTGTTGATGGCTGTCGTTCCGACCCAAGCTCAAGAATTTCACCTGACAACTGCCAGTTTGCAAAGCGCTCCAGAATCCACGCCGACCATTGCAAAAAGCTTAAATGCACTGCAAACCCTGTTCGGCAACCTCGAGCCAGGATTTGCCGGATCACAAATTTCCAAACGCCTGCTGGTCTGGGCGATACCCTGGATGGGCGCAAGCGTGCTGGGCTTGTGGCTCTCGAGCAGCGATTCGCAAAAAGGGTTTTGGGGCATGAGTGGCGCTTGGGGCTTTGTCAACGGTGCAATCGCCTTGATTGGTTTGCTGGGCGCTGAAACGGGCGATTACGCGGCGTTGCGCACCACGCTCTGGATCAACGCGGGTCTGGACGTGCTGTACGTGGCGAGCGGTTTGTATTTGCTGTCCAGACCCGAAGAAACCTGGCGCGGCGGTGGGGTGGCAATTTTGGTTCAAGGCGGATTTTTACTGGTGTTCGATATTTTGCACGCCTTGCTTGTACCTGTTTAAACCTCGAGCAAAATGCTTGGGTCATCATGAAGTTTGTTGGGCGCTCAAAACTCACGTTTCTCAAAGCCCTCTCGAGCAATTCAAGCAATGCGGCGTTAAACTTTCTCCCAATGAAATCTCGAGTGTTCGGCGTTGTGCTGCTCTTGCTGGCAATGTCATTTTCCAAAGCCGATCTGGTCGCGCCAGGGATTCAACTGTTTGAAAAAACCCTCGAGTTGCTGGATACCAATTATTACGGTTACTCGAGTTTTAACCTCAAAAATTTGCGAGACCAATTTCAACCACAGCTTGACAAAGCTTGCAAAAATCTCGACCCGTGCCCGTTTGCTTCTGCCGATGATGTTGTGACAAACTTGATCTCGAGTTTGAACGACCCGCACACTTACCGTTTGAATGTCGAGCAAACCAAAGCCAGAGACCGCGAATTTGCGGGTCAAAGTTTGCTGACCACCAGCATCGGTGTGCGCCTGACCAGCCTGCCCGACGCCGACGTGTTGCTGGTGAAAAGTGTGTTGCAAGGCAGCTCCGCCGATAAGGCAGGTTTAAAACGCGGCGACAGGATTTACAAGTTCGGAGATTTTAAAACCAGTCAATTTCAAACCGAAACCCAAGCCCTGAATGCCTTCAAAGCACTTGAAGGCGAAAACAAAGCCTTCAAAATTCGTGTCGCCAGTCCAGACGCCGCAACCCGCACGCTCGAGGTCACGCCAACCAACCTGCCCCCCTGGAATCCGCAACTTGAATGGCGCGGCAACGTGGCGATCATCACGGTTTTTCAATTCAAAGCCGGCGGTCAAGTTGCCAGTAAAATTCATGCGTTGGTGCGTCAAGCCCAAAAAAATCAAGCTCGAGCCATTGTTTTGGACGTGCGTGACAGCGCCGGCGGTCTGGTCACAGAAATGCTCGCCAGCGTCGGCGCGTTCCTCGAGCATCCAGTGTTATTGGACGAATTTCGTTGGGGGAAACTCAAATTTGAGTTTTTAAACGGCAAATTCATGCAAACCGAAAACGACAACAGCGTGACCACCGTGCCATTGGTCGCTCAACCCACACTCTGGACGGGCAAACTTGCCGTGCTGACCAACGGCATTGCCAAAAGTGCGCCCGAATACTTGGCGTACATGCTGCAAAAAAATTCCCGCGCCAAAGTCTACGGCACTCCAACCCTGGGTGCGCTCGACACCAGCAACAGCTTTTTCAACCTGCCCGACGGCTCGAGCATGGCAATCAGTCTGGGACGCGCTCAAAATGCTGACGGCACAAAATTTCCGCTCAGGGTCACACCAGATCAAATCGTGCCCGATGACATGTTGGCGCTCAGTTTGGGGCGAGACGTGATTCTCGAGACGGCTCTGCGGTCACTCGAGGATGTTGGGAATTGATTCACTCCAGGATTATCTTCAGGCTTTTTGACGTTCTGCTTTGTCATCCCAATTTGGTTCAAATTCTATTGTGCCGAAAAGCTCGAGAATCTCGAGTTGCTTTTTGTATTGCATATTTTCTTGAAGTGCTTTTCTGAGCGCTTCAAGTTTGGTTTGTCTTTCATTGACCCCTTCAAGTTGTCAAATCAAATTCCCGTTCACCCAACGCCACACGCTCAGGTTTTGGTATTACTGCACCCTCGAGATCGGGCAGCAACTTCCCAGGGTTCATGATGCCGTTCGGGTCAAAGGCGTGTTTGATGCGCCAGTACGCCTCCAGGGTTGCCTTCGGTGTGGCTTCGGTCATAAAACTGCGTTTCATCAGTCCAATGCCGTGCTCGCCACTCAAGACGCCGCCGTGCCTTAACGCAACTCGAGCGATTTCGTGCGCGAATTCGTCAACTTCCTGAATATTGTCAGTGGTGCGGTTGAACAAGATATTCGGGTGCAAATTGCCGTCACCTGCATGACCAAAAATCGCAAACGGAAACGGATAGCGCTTTGCAATCTCCTGCATTTCGCGCATCGCAGGCTCGAGTGTGCTGCGCGGCACGACAATGTCTTCGTTAAAACGGTTCGGGCGAATGTTCCCCAAAGCAGGGGAGACGCTGCGCCGCGCCTTCCAGAGTTGCGCCGCCTCGAGTGCGTCGGCTGCCAGTTTGGTCTGCGTCGCGCCCGCCTCACGGAACGCCTCGGCGGCACTTTTAATCTCGAGGTTTACAACATCGCTATCATCACCGTCGCAATCGCAGACCAGAATCGCTTCGGCGTCAATGGGTAAACCCAAATGCAAGAATTGCTCGACTGCCTTAATGCTGTTCTGATCCATCAACTCGAGCTTCGCGGGTGTCAAACCCCTGGCGGTAATCAATGCCACCGCACGCCCAGCTTGCCCCAAGTCAGAGAACACCGCAAATGCCGTTCTTGTAAATTTCGGGATTGGCTCGAGTTTCAAAATGGCTTCGGTGACAAACGCCAGTGTGCCCTCAGAACCGATAATCACCCCAGGAATGTCCAAACCCTCGCGGTTCATGCGCCTGATCTCACCGTCCGCCGTGACAAACTCGAGTTCAAGCACATAATCGCCAGTCACACCCTTTTTTAAACACTGTGGACCTCCAGCGTTCTCGGCAATGTTGCCGCCAATCGTACTCTGACGGCTCGAGGCGGGGTCGGGCGGGTAGTACAGCCCAAATGTTTTGGCTTTGGCGCTGATTGCGTCCGTAATTACGCCAGGTTGCACTGTTGCCGTTCGTGCCAGTTCATTCACCTCGAGTTTGGTCATTTTGTTGGTCGCAATCATGATGCACGCGCCAACAGGCACAGCCCCGCCAGACAGACCGCTCGAAGCGCCACGCGGCACAACCGGAATCTTGTAGGCATTGCAGAGCTTTAAGGTGTTCGCCACGTCCCCAGTGCTCTCGGCGATCACCACCGCCACGGGTGCAGGACCTTGAGCGATGGCATCGTAACGGTACAAAAGCATTTCTGTCGGATTGGTGTGCAATTTGCTGCCAAGCACGGCTTTTAACGCCTCGAGCAAGGCTTGCGGAATTGAAAGCGTGTTGCCAGTCATGGAGCTAGCGTACCGCACTCGAGGTTGGATTTCAGGGGCGAATGATGGGGGTGAAGGGTTTGGAGGTGAAAGAGTTGAAAAAAGGAAATCTCGAGATGAAAAAATCACCCAGTTTTTGGCTGGGTGACGTTCGAGACACCACTGAACAAATTTATGAATCTTGTTGAAACCCCGAAACCCGACGATGCCAATAATCCTGATCTTGCTTGTTGTGCGCAATCGCGTAAATAAAAATAGCATCGGGATCAACCATGTAATACACAATGTAAGGAAATTCTTCAAGATGGACTCGACGCACACCAAATTTCACCATTTTAAAAGCCTCTGGGAACAAGCGAATGTTTTCAAAGCAAACCTCGAGTGCCGCTTGAAAACGAAGTACCAGATCAGGAGATTTATCACGGTAAAACTCGATGTTTGATCAACTCCACCCGAGCCTCGAGTTCAAAGATGACCTTTAAGTTCATTCATCACATCCTCGAGCGGAATGCCTTGGGTTTCGCCAGAACGTAACCTGGCTGCACGTGCCAGAACGATTTCTGACCATTTTTCATCAAATTCGGCATCCACAGGACGATTGATTTCGTTGATGAAAGCGCCCAGAGCGACTTGATCGGCTTGTGGCAGTTCAAGAACTTGTTTTTTGATTTCGGTCAGGCTCATGGGTTTATTTTGCGCGTTTTTGAGAATTAGTCAAGTTCTTGACAAACGTTTCTTGCAACAAATTAAGCTCGAGTTGAAAGGGTTTAAAAGAGAATCTCGAGGTTTTGAGGGCTTGAGGTGGGTTAGAATTTGGTCAATGAGTGCAACCAATTTTATTGCAGATTTCATCGGGGGTTTGGCTCGAGATGATTTCTATAACGGTCAAACATTTCCTGGGTATTTTGACCGTGACCCGAGCGCCAGAAGTGGTGACGAAGCAAACATTGTTGACGATAAAATTTCGAGGTTGTTGCTGGTTGCGTTGGGTTTTAGTGATGCCGAACGTGGTTACAATCCGGTCAAAGATCATCGTCGTGTTGATTTTGAAACCAGAATCAGTCTTTACCCGCGTCCTTGTTTTGTGATTGAAGATAAAAACACGACCATCAACAATCTCGAAAAGGAAGCCCTGGCGCAACTCGAGGGTTACATGCGTTCGCACGGCGCACCACGAGGTTTGCTTTGTAACGGCAAGCAAATTTTGGCGTATGAATTGCGTGACCCGATTCCAGCATTGATTGCCGATTTTGACGTGCTGTACTTGGTGCAATGCTGGCGCGGCGAATCTTTGATGGTGCAACAAAAAAGTGGTTTTGATGCGTTAGATCAAAAAGATGTCGCCGCATTACGGGCTTTTTACAACCGTTTCTCGAGGGAATCTTACGCAGGCGTTGGAACACTGGTCAGAGAATTAACCCACACGGCGGCTGGTAAACCTCATGCGCTCGATGGCAGTACCTTCAAACCAGCTTTTGCCAGTGACAATCCAAAATTTTTAGAACGACTGATCGAAAACACCCGCGAGGTCATTCAAGAAATAGAATTCGATGTTCAAGCCCAACTCGAGCTTAGATTGCGCGAATTTGAAGATTACCAAAACGCGCTTGAATTGCTACCCACACGCCCGAACAAACCCGTGCGCGAACTGATTATTGACGCTCAGAATGCACTGCGGAGCGAATTTACCAAAGCGAAAATAGACAGCCACTGGCTTAAAACCCAAGCTTTTTTAGACGCGCAACTCGAACGTTTTACCGAACGAGACATTACAGGAACGCTCGAGCGAGAGATTCTAAAACACCTTAGACAAGCGGCATTGCAAACCCAACAAGAGCAAAACACGAAACGCAAAAACAAAGATGCACCAATCGAAACTGTCTCTGCAATTTTCGAGCATGACGCACTCAAACCAGTTCAAGCATCTTTGCTCGAAGAGCCAATCGTTGTTAGTGCCAAAAAAATTATTAACGCACTTCCAACAGGCTTCAGGACTGGGTTGGTTCAATTGCAAAGCCTCATCTCGGGATTTCATGACCACCGCGAAGCCTTAATGCTAAAATACCGCGACGCACTCGATGTCCGCGAGGCTTACAGCGCTTGGGTTGCGAAAGTTGCCCAAATCATTCTTAAAACCAACGACGAACAACGCCTTCACCGCGAGTTTTCGGCACAAACCGCTTACGTGCTGGTCGTGCGAATGCTGCTGGTCAGGATTCTCGAGGATAAAGGCTTAATCCCGCGTACTTTCACCAACGGCGGTGTTGCCATGTGGTTTGAAACCATCGAACCGCATTACCTAAAATTTGCCCAGGGGCGCAGCACGCATTTTTTGTTAGAAATGGCGTACACCGGCGCACAACACATTTATCGCCATTTTTACAGCGAACGCCTTCTGTACGATTGGTACACCCCAGACCGCAATCTGGTCGTCAGAATTTTGCACCGTTTTGCCCAATTTGATCTGGCACACATAGACCAAGACGTGATCGGGCATTTGTACAGCCGTTACGTCGAAGATCAACACAAACACGAAAGCGGCATGTATTACACGCCGCCAATTGTTGTGGATTACATTCTTGACCGCGTGGGCTACCAAGGCATTGATGCCATCGAAAACAAACGCATCCTTGACCCCGCCTGCGGAAGCGGAACATTTCTGGTCAAAGCCGCCAACCGCATTGTCAACGCCTACAAAACCTATCACAACGGCAAAATTCCACCATCTGTCGTGCCGAGCGTACTCGAGACGGTACAGCAAGGCGTGTACGGAATGGATTTAAACCCTTTCGCTTGTTATTTGGCAGAAACAAACTTGCTCATTCAAGTTTTAGACCCGATCAAAACCGCGCTCGAGGCGAACCCACCTGTCGAAATTCATTTGGGACGGTTCAAGATTTTTAACACTGACACTTTAAAACCCGAAGTCAACGCTGCCGCAATGGCACACGGCAATCTCGAGTTGGATTACAGCAAT
>JAYTKL010000177.1:0-4305 GCA_043730305.1 Deinococcales bacterium
TATTGACTTCCGCATCTTCATAATGACAGACTTCCAATTCGAGAACCCTCAAAAAAAGACTTCACAACATCAGGCAACTTAACAACCTCTAACCACCAACTTTGCCACCCAACCAATAACTCTTCTACATCAGAAAAAACTAAACTACCTAAATTACGTCGAATCCAAGCCCATAATAATTCAATAGGATTACAATCAGGAGCATATGGTGGTAAATAAATCACATCCAATCGTTCTTCCAAATCGGTAAATTCTTTCACAACAGCACATTTTAAATTTCGGTAGTGGCTTACTTTAGAATGATTCCGCGATTTCCAAATTATACCGATGCACAAACAACTTCAACCGAGCCACATGTAAATCCCAACTCTTCGAGAACGACAACGTTTTCTTGATCCCAAGACGCACCTAACGGGCGGGATTGCTTCCGCACAAACTGCCCTAACCTTTGCCTGAGCGTGTTATTCCACCGTTCCACATGATTGGTTAACCCAGATTCTTTCCCAACCGCTTCGTGCTGATCCGAGGGAATCACCGCTTGGTACGCTTCCCAGAAATTGCTGTAGCATTTAGCGTGTCTATAACGCCAGCGCGAGTAGCCCGTTAGGTGCTATTTTACGAGCAAGAAAGGAATGTCTCGCCACAATGCTTTGCAAGTCTTTGCGCTTCGATCACCCGCCACGATTGCCACAACTTGTTTGGTGATGACACACAACGCAACCCAAATCCAGCACTGATTTTCCTTGCAGTACACGAATGACCAGACTTCATCCAACTCGAGTTGACGCTCATTGGGAGGCGGTGGTCTAAGGGTGGTGTTCAGTTTAGGCAGTTCATCTGCTTTTTTTTAATCCAAATTGAGACCGTCGCACGGTTGACACCGAATGTTCGTTGTAAACCGCGAAGGCTCGAGCGTTCTTGACTGGCTTTGATGATAATGTCTTTTTCTTCTTGACTGTACGCGTTAGTACGAGGTTCTTCACGGTGTTGTTTCTTGCAGGTTTTGCAACGGTAGCGTTGTCTGCCGTCTGGGGCGAATCCGTATTTGACGAGGGCTTCACTTTGGCAGTGCGGGCAAGTCAGGGTTACAGTGATGGGCATGAAATCATTCTACATCTGTCCACTACCTGATTGCCGTGGGTGATTTACCACGTTTGCCAAGCAATGCCGAAATTACAGCTTTGAATCTCGAGGTGATTGATACTGATTCTGATGATACAATCCTTGACCCTGTTGCGTTAAAAGCGGCTCAGGTTGCTTTGTTGAAGTCATCTTGAATGCTTTGCTGCTCGAGCAATTACGGGTTCTCGAAATGGATTTAGCGCCTTTGACTCATAATTCTGCGATTCTTGAACGGGTGAAACGTTTTGCGGCTGATCTTGGCGTAAAAACTGGGCAACGCCAAGGCGCTCTGAATTTATTGGGCGTGTTGTTACAAAATCCGATTACCTTAGAAGCCGCCCTCGAGCATGGTTATTCGTCCGAAGCGGATGCGTTTGGAGTTTTGCAAGGCAATTTGATCTCAACTCAAAGTGCTTTTTTCATGGGTGAACGTTTAACAGGAGACCGTCGTTTTATCATTCTGAGTCCAACTTATGATCTGGTCAGTCAACGGCGTGCGTTTGCCAGTTTTCTCGAGGTCAAAGCAATTACGGCAGATACGCTCAATGCGGGGGCATTGCTGAATTCTCTGACCTCTTTTAAGCGCTCTGATGCCATGTACTTACCACCGCTCGAGATCGATCTCGAGCGTGGCATTCTTGGTTTCGGGTGTCTTTCGATGGTGTTTGTAACATTGGTAATACCGAGATTCAAACCGCTACGCGGTTGGCTTCATCGTCCTTGGTTGGTTGGTGTATTTTTTGTGCAATGCTTCAAAGCGTTTTAACTCGAGCCGGAGCGGACGAGATTGCTTTGCGAAAAGTCTTTGTTTGAGTCGGAATAATTTTTGTAAACCGCATTTTTGACTGCGTCGCGCAAATACTCAAACCATAAAGCCCTTCATGTTTCAACCCTCGAGATTTGTGGCGTTAGCCTCACGGCAAAACTCGAGGGTTTGGTTTTGCTCAGAGTTTAGAAGTATTTCGGTTATCATATTTTTGGTTTTTTCAGAACAAATCGAGTCCCAAAGCAAAAACAGCAGCTTGTTGCATTTCACGCAGTCTCGTCTGGGTCAAATCGGTGATAAATGCGCCCAATGATTGCTTGGGTACAGTTTGAAGATTGTCGAGTGTGATGGCACAACGTTCCAGAACACCATCAAAAGTTTCGAGGGTGACTTGCGAAGCGATGCCACGCACCCGCGTCGTCAATGGTGCAACGGTCAAGTTTTGCAAATGTGGGATCAGTTCATTTCGGGTGATGATGACGACTGGACGTTCTTTCTCGAGGTCGCACCAGCAAACATCTCCGCGTTGCCAAGCTCGAGTCATGCATCGCCCCAGGCACGTTTTTTTGGTTGCCAGGTGTCATCGTCTGGTTGTTCCAGAAAACTTTGGCGGTGCGCGGCTTCCTGTGCCGTGTTTTGACGGCGTTTGAGTTCGGCTTGAAGTGCAACACGAATAAATGCGCTGCGTGTTTCGTGGTTTTGCTGGGCGGCTGTGTCTATGGCTTTGAGGAGTGATTCGTCTAGGGTCATTTGCACGGTTTTCATGTGTGGATTTTACCATGTTTTTATGTGGTAAAATTTGTGTTGGAAGGTATTCTATGTTCCAGACCGCTTGCGCTCGAGTTTCAGAATCAAAACTCGAGCCACCTCGAGTCTTCTGGTGCTCAACTCTCGAGCAGTATCAAAGCCCCGTTCTTTTCCACCATGGCAGTATTTCGAGCCAATCACGGAATTGACTTAAAACCTGCTTGTCGAAAATGCGAATCGGTGGTTGAAACCTCAGAAATTCCATGCGTTTCCATCACTATCATGCTCAGACAATCGGTGAGGCTGTACCCCTTGTCTTGCCTGTCCTCAAAACGCTCGAGCGCCAAATGAAACAAGTATTTACTTTGATGAACCACTGTTACGTCTGGTCTTAACATCAGGTTTTTCACAGCGCTCAACGCCGATTCTCGGAAATAAGAACCTCGTTCCGCGTAGTAATTCAGGAATTCTGTCAGCACAGCATCTGTGATAATCAGTTCTGCACCGTCTAAATCATCAAAAGCCAGCACAATGATTTCGTGGTACTGATCTCGAGGATTGATCAAAGAAATTAACGGCACAGCGTCTATAAAAACTTGTTTCACTTGATTTTTGGCGCACCGTACAAATAATGATTATGGTTTTTTGCACCATCTCGAGGTAAGTGCTTAAGTTGTTCAGCAGGCGCTTCCGCTTCGATTTTTCGTGCCAGTGAAACCAAGTATGCAGCAGCACTCTGTTTTTTTTCTGGTTTTTTTGATATGCGCGTGCTCATATTTTCAGCGTAGCGCATTTTTGTATTCTTCGCAAATGTTTTATTGAATTTCACCGTGCCTCGAGCGAAAAACCGCATGTGCAAAACAAAAGAGGCGCAGTGTCGCGCCTCTTTTCAAATCTCGAGATTCTTATTTTTTGACAAGCTCGAGCAAACCGTACACCGCATTCGGCACAAGCCCAAGAATCAACACCCCAACCGCGCAAACCACCAGTAAAACTCGAGTGCTGCGTCCACTGAAATCGGGCAGCACCGTGACTCGAGGGCGGAAATACATCAGACCGATTGGGCGCAAGTAATACGCCAGTGAAACCGCACTGGTCAGCGCGGCAAGAATCACCAAACCGTAATACCCACTGCTGGCGGCGGCAGAGAAAATCAGGTACTTGCCGATGAATCCACCCAACGGCGGAATGCCTGCCAGCGACAGCAAGAAGAACGTTAATGTGGCTGCCAGCAAGGGTTTGCTCGAGCCTAAACCTGCCAGACTTTCAATCTCCAGCCCGTCATCGTCTTTGGAGAGCACGTTCAACACCGCGAACGCACCCGCGTTCATGAGCGTGTAAACGCCGAGGTAGTACAGGGCGCTCGAGAATCCTTGGCTTGGGCTTGCCAGCACCGCCAGACCGACGTAACCCGCATGGGCAACGCTCGAGTATGCCAGCATTCTTTTCAGGTTGCTTTGACGCAGCGCAGCAAGGTTGCCGATCATGAGCGTCAGGGCGATCAAGAATTGAAGTGGCGTTTGCCAGCCCGAAACATTTTGCAGCGCCAGCCCGAAAATGTGCAGGAAACCCGCAAACGCGGCGGCTTTGACGGCGACGCTCATGAATTGCGTGACCACTGTGGGCGCACCCGTGTACACATCTGGTGTCCACTGGTGAAACGGAGCCAT
>JAYTKL010000178.1:0-11365 GCA_043730305.1 Deinococcales bacterium
TATAGAGAACCGCGTCTTCGTTACGAAAAAATCTCTCTCATAGTGAAAAAACGAACAAATAGAAACGTGTCTTAGAAGTAAAAATTGACCTCATTAAACACTAATCATCCCAAGGGGATTTCCTCCCGAATATGCGGAAGTCAATAAGATCATCAAGCGTGCGAAGGCGTGATTCGACTGAAGTATGCACGGTTGAATTCAACGCATGGGTGACATTTGCAGGGTGCGTATTGGTCCGCCCGTACATTATAGCCGTTGAATTCAACGCAGGAGTAACATTCGCAGCAGCACACGCAGCATTTATATCGTTCATGAGAGCAATTTCATCAAAAATCGTATGTCCTTGATTATCTCGAGTCAAATCGGAATAATAACGACCAAGGGCAAGTGTATGCTGCTTTATATCTGGATTTGTGGGGGACTGCTTTAACTTTGATAAGTATGCGAGGTAAGCTTGTCTTGCTTTCTCAATAGCTTGAATTTCCGCTTGAGCTTTATTGGCGTAATAATACATTACCGATCCTGCGAAAATCACAACCAGCAACAAAAATATTACGATTTCCATATTACTCCTCCCAATAGTCGTTAGCGGTATTTTAAGATTTTGATACCCCAAACTTAATTCAAGGTTTGTTGTGCATCTGTGTCCGCTCTTTATCACATTATACACATACTCAACTAACAGGGCGTCTCGAGTTTTCAAAACCTTAGTGCTACACTCAATCCATGCACGACTGGATTACCAGCAATCCTGAAATCCTAAACGGCAAACCCGTGATACGCGGCACAAGGCTGGCTGTCAGTTTCCTGCTTGGGTTGCTCGAGCAAGGTTGGACAGAATCCCAAATTCTCGAGAGTTACCCGCACCTTTCACCCGAGGCTTTACAGGCTGTCTCTCAACTTCTGTCACCCCTTTAGGCACAACTCGCACGAACCGTATCTCGAGCGTATACTTTGAAAGTTTGTGCTCGGGTTTAACCCTGGCAGCAAGGTCGTTCGAGGGATGCTCGAGCGCGAGGAGGATACGTGAAACTTCACGAGTATCAAGCGAAAGAGTTGCTGGCGCGTTTTGGCGTGCCTGTGCCGGCTGGTAAGGTCGCGTTCACGCCCGAAGAGGCGAAAGCGATTGCGGTCAGCGTTGGCAAGATGACGGTCATCAAAGCCCAAGTCCATGTTGGTGGGCGCGGTAAGGCGGGTGGCGTGAAACTCGCCAAAGACGCGAATGAGGCTTTTGATCGCGCTTCGGACATTCTGGGCATGGACATTAAGGGCTTGACGGTCAAGAAGGTCTTGGTTGTCGAAGCCGTGGATATTGCCAAAGAGTATTACTGCGGTTTGATCGTGGATCGCAACGTGCAATCTTACACGCTGATGGTTTCCAAAGAGGGTGGCGTGGACATCGAAGAGGTCGCCGCGAACAACCCCGATGCCATCACGCGGTTTGCAATTGACCCGATTCGGGGCTTGCGTCCGTTTGAGGCTCGAGAGGTTGCGTTAAAAGCTGGTTTGGAAGGCAACATCAACAAGATTGCCAGCATGATGGTGGGCTTGTGGAACACCTGCGTTGGTGTGGATGCTTCATTGGCTGAAATCAACCCGCTTGTGGTCACAACGGCTGGTGACATTATCGCTGCCGACGCCAAAATTGACTTGGACGACAATGCCCTCAGCCGTCACCCAGAACTGATGGCGTACCGTGAACTCGAGGCAGAACATCCGCTCGAGGTTGAAGCCAGCGCGTTTGGTTTCGCTTATGTCAAACTCGACGGTTACATTGGCGTGATCGGCAACGGCGCGGGTTTGGTCATGACCAGCCTTGACGTGGTCGCTCGAGTCGGTGGCAAAGCCGCAAACTTCCTGGATATTGGCGGCGGTGCAAAAGCCGATATTGTCTATAACGCCGTCAAGTTGGTACTCAAAGACCCAGACGTGAAGGGTGTGCTCATCAACATTTTCGGTGGCATCACCCGCGCCGACGAGGTTGCCAAGGGCGTGATCCGTTGTCTCGAGGAAGGCATTCTGACCAAACCCGTCGCCATGCGCGTTGCGGGAACAGCCGTCGAGGAAGCCCACGTGTTACTCGAGGGCAAACCAATTAACATTTACCCAACCATGATGGAAGCCGCGACTTCGTTGGTGAATGAAGTCAACGCAGCAGGAGGCAAAGCATGAGCATCCTCGTGAACAAAGAAACCAGGGTTCTCGTGCAAGGCATCACGGGGCGCGAAGGTGCGTTCCACACCGAAAAGATGCTCGAGTACGGCACGAAAATTGTGGCGGGCAGCACCCCAGGCAAGGGCGGACAGGTGGTGCAGGGCATTCCTGTCTACAACTCTGTGACCGAGGCTCGAGCCAAGCACGAGATTGACGCGAGCATTATTTTTGTGCCTCCTGCCGCCGCCCCAGATGCGACGCTCGAGGCGGCACACGCTGGAATTCCGCTTATTATCAACATTGCCGAAGGTATGCCCGTGCTCGACATGATGCGTGTGGTCAAAGAAATCAAATCCTTGCCAGGCGTGCGGCTGATTGGTGGCAACTGTCCAGGTCTTATCACTCCAGGCGAATGCAAGCTCGGCATCATGCCAGCCAGCACCTTCAAAGCCGGACGTGTCGGCATGATCTCGAGGTCGGGAACACTGACGTATGAAGCCAGCGCGATGCTTGCCGCCGCCGGCATTGGGTGCAGCACCGTGGTCGGCATTGGTGGCGACCCGATTATTGGCACGACATTTATTGACCTGCTGCCAATGTTCAACGAAGACCCAGACACCGATGCTGTTGTTATGATCGGTGAAATTGGTGGCGCGGACGAAGAGATGGCAGCCGAATGGATTGCTAAGCACATGAAAAAACCTGTGATTGCGTTTATTTCGGGACGCACCGCGCCAAAAGGCAAACGCATGGGTCACGCGGGAGCGCTCATCATGGGCAATGTGGGTACAGCCGAGAGCAAACTCGAGGCGATGGCGAAAGCGAATGTGCCTGTGGCTGACACGATGGATCAGATTGTGGAATTGACCAAAAAAACGCTTGGATTGTAAGAAAAACTCGAGCACTCAAAAGGGCGTGGCGTTGTTGCTGCGCCCTTTTATATTTTGATGTTGAGTGTCTCGAGAATCGGTTCAAAACCGCGTAAGAGTTCGGGGTCGGGTTGTTGCTCGAGTTTTTGAAGGATTTCAAAATAACTTTGAAGTCGCCTTGTAGATTCTTGGATAAATGCAGTTGGATAGGCTATGAAATAGGGTTTTGTGATTCTCAAACTTTCAATGACAACCTTAAGAGAATTATTGAATCTTTTTAAACTTTTATATCTATTTCCAAGGTTATAAAGTGAACCCGCAAGGTTTGGTAGATAACTATTGGGTTGAATTTCAACAAGTTTTCGATAGATTTCGGTTGCTTCTTCAGTAGTTTTTAGTGCATCCTCGAGCCTACCCAAACTACTATAGTCACCCCCAAGGTTATTAAGCGACATTACAAAGTATGGAAGGTACACATTCAATTGAATTTCAGCTAGTTTTCGATAAATTTTGACTGCTTCTTCACTCGCCTTGAGAGCATCCTCGGGTTTTCCTAAATGACTGTAAGCAATTCCAAGATTATTGAGTGACATTGCAAGGTCTGAAAAATACATATCAGGCTGCGTTTCAACCAGTTTTCGATGAATTTGAGTAGCTTCTCCAGTCGTTTTTAAGGCGTCTTCAAACCTCCCTAAGCTGCCATACCTATTTCCAAGATTACTGAGTGATGTTGCAAGGTCTGGAAGATATACATCTGGTTGAACATCAGCTAAATCTCGACAAATCTGAATAGCTTCTTCACTTACCTTGAGAGCATCCTCAAATCTTCCTAAATCACTGTAAGTAATTCCAAGATTATTGAGTGATGTTGCAAGGTTTGGAAGATATATGTTTGGTTGCATATTAGCTAAATCCCGACGAATCTGAGTAGCTTCTTCACTGGCTTTGAGGGCATCTTCGAGCCTTCTTAATTTGCTATATCTGATTCCAAGGTTACTAAGAGAACTTGCAAGGTCTGCAAGATATACATCAGGCTGCATTTCAACCAGTCTTTGACGAATTTGAAGTGCTTCTTCGCTAACTTTCAGTGCATCCTCAAATCTGCTTAAACTATCGTAATGATTTCCAACATTGTTAAGTGAGCTTGCAAGGTCTGCAAGAAAAATATCCGATTTTTCATTCACGAGTTTGCGAAATATATTGACCGCTTCTTCACTATGTTCTAGTGCTTTTTTATACTCATCAATTTCACCAAGCAAAGCACCCAAACGACCATAAGTACGCCCTAAATAAGGCAAATCTTCATCCGTCGGATTTGTGTACGCTCTCAAAAGCTCTTCATAACTTTCAATTTGGGCAACAATCTTTTCGCGTTCAACAGCACTCAATTCAGGTTCTCGAGCCTCGAGTTCGATCACGGCTTCCCGAATGTTGGGTGGGTTTGGACTTTGAAACTCGAGCACCGCACTGTGCCAAGCCCAAAAGTCTGGGGCTTGACGAATAAATCGTGTGAAAGCTTCTTCTCGAAACCACATGATGAGCGGGTGTTCGACAAGCGAAAGTGCGTCGCGTTGAATGTTGGCGTACTTTGCACACGTGGTTAATTCATCGTCTAAGTTGCCCTCGTAAACTGCGAACATAACCTGGCGTGGTTGGTCGGGCAAATCACGAACCAAACGAATTGGGTTCAATTGTTTACCGTTTAGAATTTGGTACTGAATAGGAATATTTAAACGTTTCTCGAGCAAGTTTTGAACGTTTCGTATGTCTTCAGGGCTGCGGTACAAACAAAACACCAGAACGCTGTGCTGACTTAAAGAAATCAGCAGCTCGAGACGTTCAACGTCTTCGGATTGAATGGGTTCAAGGGTTTGCGTCATAAGGGTCAATGCACCTTAAAGCAGTGGGGCGGCAATCGGATGAACTGCATACCAAACTTTTCCGTTGTCGTACTCAATTAAACTCAGGTTGTGTAATAAATCGAGATACCCTGATTCTGGGTCAGGGTCAATGCGTTGCTCATCTCGAGCTTTTCGCAATAAATCCAGTTGTTTTGCAGTCAGCATTCGTTGGTACACTTTGCGTTCTTCGTTAATGGCAGCATCAACGTGATGTTCTTCAATTTTGTCTGTTTTGGCAACCAACGCTTTTAAGGCAGCCATTTGCGTGAGTTTGATCGCAAGTCGTGAAATACCACCGCTCGAGATCACGATTTTCTCGAGTGCAGTTGGGATTAAAAGATTTGGGTTAACGCGTTTTGTAATGACCTCTTTTAACAAAGCAATACCGTTTTGAAGACGTTGTTGTTCTGCTTGGTCAGGATTTTTTCGGGTTTGCGTTTTGAAATTTGGGATTGGAATGGCTTCGGTAAAGTATGGCAAAATTTGGTTGTATTCTTTGCTGTGTTGTAATGCCACAGGGAAGGTGTAGACAATTGAGCATAGGGGAATACTGAGATAGTGTCCGTTTTTATAGAACAATTTTTCAGAGGCTTCGACAGAGGCTTTATCGCAACCGTCAATCAAACAAACCAATTGACGATTTATGGTTTTAGAAATAGCTTGCTGCAAATCGTCAATGATACCGAGCAGTGCAGAATATTTTGGTGTTACTTGGTGTCGTATGGTTTTACGGGTTTCAGATTCCTTGCCAATGCGTCCACTGACTGAAAGAAATGCCTTTACCGAAGAACTTAACCAGCCTGGCGTGCCAACAGAAACTTCGGTTTTTGCCTCTATATCAACTTGTGATAATTCTTTATTTTCTCGAACAATTTCAATGTCGCTGCTCCAAACCTCGAGTCGCTTTTGAATACCAGTTCCAAGGTCAAGTTTTTGGTCTCGGCATTGCTCAAGAATCTTGGCAACCATCAACACCATAATGTCCACATAATCCAAATCGTTCAGATCAAGGTCATCCAGAATCGAAAAGTGAACCACCCAAAGTTTAGAACTGGTTTGCAATTGTTTACTCAAGTAAGTCAGTGCGCTGCTTTTTCCGACGCCACGATGTCCGGTAAGTAAGATTTTGCATGAATATTGCAACTCGAGTTGAATGGTCAGTTCCTCGAGTTTTTCTTGAACTTCTGGTCGAACAACGTAAATCGTGTCCAATTCAGAAATCTCTAAACCCCTGGTGTGGTCAAGGTTTGGAATTGCGCCTCGCAAGGTTTGTGCTTGCTGCATCGTCATGTTTGGCATTGTACTTCGCAGAACGCAGCCATGACGAATGTTTATGTCACGAACGACTTTCGCCTGACATTTTCGAGGTTTCCCGCAAGAAATCCGTTACCGTCGGCAACACGCCAGGCTCGAGCCAGCGCCCTATCTTGGAAAACGCACCGAGCATGGTGAAGTGATCGAGTTTTTCAAACATGACGGCTTTGACACTGCCGCCCACGGCAATCAAGGCTTTCTCGAGCGCTGGCGTGTTGAGTGGATTCACGAGCGTGTCTTTTTCGCCGTGCATCAAAAGTATGGGCGGGTTTGTGCCGTCGGCAAAACGCACGGGTTGGGTGTCTGACCAGTGCAGTGGGTCACCAAAGGCGGCTTGGGTTTTGGCGTCGCTCAAAATGAATTCAAAAAAATCATAAGGTCCAGACAAGCACACCACGGCACTCAGCACGTCTCGGGTCAAGCCCACACCCTCAAGGTGCCGTGCATCGAGCGCCATGAGACTGGTGATGTGAGCGCCGCTCGAGTGTCCAATCAATGCCACTTTTTCGGATTCAAAATGATATTGGTCGGCGTGACGGCGAAGCCAACGCAATGCCAGTCCAACGTCCCGAATCCAGGTTGGAAAGGTTGCCCCAGGCGCGAGGCGGTAATTGACGGTTGCCACGGCAAAACCCTCGAGGTTCAGGGCTTCCGCCAGAAACGCGTATTCGTCTTTGCTGCCGCCGTGCCAGTAACCGCCGTGAACGAAGATTACCAGTGGCGCTTGAGCAACACGCCTCGGAATGTACAAATCAAGTTTTTGCCGCTCGAGTACACCGTATTCGAGGTTTTTATACAATTTAAAATTTTTGGTCGATGCCACAGTGTTGATTAGGTCGAGCGGGGCGCGGCGCAATCGCAGTAGGCTTTTTTGGCTTTGACGCTTGATGATGTTCAGCCAGTTTCGCTCGAGGCTCATAGGTACAGGTTAAAGCACAAGATGAGGATTTTCTTGCAGTAGCGCTCCTAGCTTTTGCTGAAGGTCTTTGGCGGCACTCCAACCACTAATGATGGCGGCTTCGATGCGGCTGTGGTTGCTTGTGCACCAATCGCCGCAAAACACCAGGTTGTCTTGCGCCAGAAACGGTTCTGGATGGGTGATGCCGGGCTTGGCGTAACGCCAACGGTGCGCCAACATCGTGACGGGTTTGACCCAATCGCCCAATAACGTTTGTGCCGCCTCGAGCATTGATGCTGCCACCGCTTCTGGGGTTTGCTCGAGGTGCGCTTGACTCCAGGCGGGTGTGGCGTGAAGCAGCAATGTTGGCGGGCTGCCAGCCTCGCGTTTGCTCGAGTCGAGCGCCGCCCATTCCAGAACTTCATGTTCAATCTCGAGTCCTGTCCAGTCAATATTGGGGTTTGCCTCGAGCGCCAGCATCAGCGCCCAGCACGGATTGAATTGCACAGCTTCCAAGGCTTGAAGTGTTTGTGCTTGCAAACTCGAGCGGGTCAGTGCCAGGGCTTGCGGGGCGGGCGCGTTCACGATCAAACTTCGGGCTTGATAAATCTCGCCATTCTCAAGCACGGCACTCCAACCAAAATTGCTGGGAAAAACCGCGCCGACCAAGGCATTTGGCACAACCTCGAGCGGCAAACCCTCAGCATCCTCTACAAAGGCTTTTGCCAGGGCGTTCATGCCGTCCGTGCAGACATAACGCGTATGCCCTGCCGCTCGAGTTTCCAGACCCCTTACAGTCAATTTGGGAAAGCCCCGAGTCCAAGCTTGTACCACGCCCGAATACTCGAGTTTGATCACTAGTTTTTGCAGGCGTTCACTGCGTACCGTAAAAAATTGAGCACCATGATCGACCCGTGCAGTCACGCCGTTTACAATCAAGCGTTTGGTCGAGCAACGCCCACCCACACCACGGGATTTCTCGAGCAGCAACACGCTAAAACCAGCAGTTTGCAAATCTCGAGCCGCCGCCAAACCCGCCAGCCCAGCACCGACCACGATCACATCAACCAAAGCTCGAGCATTCATGGGTTCAATCTGCACTGTATTCAAATCGAACACAACAGTCAGGCTCTCAGTTGGAAGCGCTTCTCGAGCGAAGCGTTCATTCTAAAAGCGGGATTTATCACCCGAAAACCCGATTTCAATGTCATAGTGCGTTTCGGAGGTATTTATGAAATTACAACAATTGCTCAAACGATTGATCCCCATGCTCATCATCGCCCTGTTGCCCGTCGCTGGTGCGCAAAGCATCTGGGGCGGTGTCAACGCCGAACTGCCGTTCTCGGGTGGCGCGGGCATTTACGCCAGTGTTCATGTTGGCGCGGGTTACAACCTGCCGCTCGGACTGGGAACAATCGGTTTGGAAATTACACCCTTTGCCCTGCGCGGCGATTCTCAATCATTTTTTCGTGTTGGCGCTGTGCTGCGTGACATTCCAGTGCCATTCTTGCCGATCAGCTTCCGTGCCGAAGCTGGTATTGAACGTCTGACGGCAGGCAGTTTGTTCGATTTTGGAACGGGTAGCACCAGCGTTTACCTCGGTGGCGGCGCGAGGTACACCGTGTTCGGACCGTTGGGCATTAATTTGGCTGGTCGTTTGTACTTTGGTGGTACTGGTACTGCCAGCGCTTTTACCGTTTCACTTGGCGCAGATTTTAAAATTTAAGACCAATTTACAAAACTCAAAAGCAGCTCGAGATTTGATGCTCGAGCTGCTTTTTGATGGACTCGAGTTGAATTGCAGAGGTTTGCGTATCTAAAACATAAAGGTTTGCAAGTTGCTAAACTCTTTGCATGGGCGGGAAACGCAAAGCACAACTCAAAACCACATCTCGAGCGGCTTCAAGCGGTAAAAAAGCCAAAGCTCGAGTGCCAGATTTGATTTGCCCGTGTTGTGGGGTATCTCGAAACGTGAGTGAGCAGGTTGCGCCGCTCAGGATTGAATTGCAAATGCAAACGCACAAACCTGTTTGGGCAAATCTCGAGCTTGGTTGGAGTGTCACGGCGGCGCGAAACAAATGGTTGAGTTGGGCTTGCGAAGCTTGCATCAAAGCGGGTCGGGCGCTCGAGGCGAAACCGTGGTTGCAAAATCACGGGTGTTTCTTAATGAAGTTTGCGTATGTGGATGAAGTCAAAACCTGTTCAGATTGCGGGAATGAATTTGTTTTTGCCGCCACCGAGCAATTGTACTGGTATGAAACGCTCGAGTTTCTAATTTATTCCGAACCCAAACAATGTGTTTCATGTCGTCATAAACGCCGTAAAGTGAAACAAGCCAATCTCGAGATTGGTGAAATGCTGGGGTCGTTTGAAGGTTCAATTCCAGAGTTGCTTCAATTGGCGGATTTGTATATGCAATTGGGAAATCCTGCCAAGTCACTCGAGTTTTTGCGGCGTGCGAAAAATAAGTCTCGAGATGAAGTTGAAAAGCAAGGGTTGCTCGAGCGGATTGCCATTCTCGAGCTTGATTTCATTTCGTCTGAAGCTTAAACGCGGTAGGCTCAAAGGCATGAACGTGATGACCTCCAGACCTTTGACGCTCGAGTTATACGGTTCGCCCGGAACACTGCCCGAAGTCGCAGCAGACGCTAATGCAATCATTGCCAAACCCTGGAAACCGCATAAATTTGCTGCCAGCGTCGAACAGGCTCGAGGGTTCGTGCGGGTGCGTGGTGCCTCGTGGGAGTTGACGTGCGAACTCGCGGCGCGACTGAGCACCGTGCATGATTTGTGTTTGGCGTTTTTGTCTGTGACCGTGAAATCCTGGTCGGATGTGCCTCTGGCACTTGGCAAATTACCGTTCAAGGATTTGCTCAAGCCTGGTTGTACGCTCGAGATTCGGGCGGAGGCGGCGAATGGGGTGCTGCCTCATGCGGGGCGCTTGCAAGAGATTGCCGAGGAGTTTTTCAGTGTTCGCGGTTATGACATTTTGCTCAAAGATGACGCTCGGGACAGCCAATTCACCCGCATCGAACTCGAGACAGGCGCAGATCGTTTGCGGGTTCGGGTGAGTTTGGGGTCTGATGCGCTTCACAAACGCGGCTGGCGGGCTTTGACGGGAACTCCCGCAACCTTGCGCGAGGATTTGGCGAGTGCGGTCTTAAAACGCCTTACAGCCTTCGAGCCTCGAGCATCAGAAGCCTCGAGTGTGGTCGTGCCGTTCGCGGGCAGTGGCACGTTGGGTATTGAAGCTTGGCATTCACTGTTTGGTTTACCGCCCAGCATTTGGAATTCATCTCGAGCAGTGTCAGATTCAGCGCCTCGCTTCGCTCGAGCTTGGAAGTCCCTGACGCAACCCACCGAAGTCGCCCAGAAATGGTGGAATAAACGCATCCTCCGCGCCGCCACCGAAACCCAACTTCCAGAACTCACCTTCATCGAGAACAACCGCAAGCAATTTCACGAACTCGAGCAAAACCTTGAAAATGTGACGGAAATGCTCGAGGATTTTGGTTTGCAACTTCCCAGAATCTCGGCACTTTTAAAAGATGTTTTTCAAGTTTCAAACACTGAAATCATCAAACCTGGGGCAATCACGCTCATGCCGCTTCACCCGCCGTATGGTTTGCGCTTAAACCAAGAAACCGATGTTGAAAAACTGTTCAGCGATCTGGGTTTAAAAGTCAAAGAATGGGCGCTCGAGGCTCGAGTTTCTGGTGGTGCATTGGTCGGATTTTGCCTCTGCCCGTCCGATGTTTTGTGGCGCCATTTTCGCAACGGTTTGGGCGATCTCGAGTTTGATACCAGCCACGTGACTCAGGGCGGCTTGGACGTGCGGGTCTGTAATTTCAGCAGTTTGAAATCGAAAAGCTAAAGATAGAATAAATTTTTTAAGGCTCAAACGTTTCTCAAACCAATTGTCCCAATGCTATTGTGTAAAACGTGAAATCCTTAATACCATTTCGTTTGAGTGCAATTGTTTTGACTGGGGCGTTGCTGATTGTTGCAACAGGAGCATTCGCGCAATTCTTGTACGATCCAGAACCACCAGCCGACAGTGCTTTTGTACGTGCGTTCACCACTGACGCACTCGAGATCAAGATCGGAGAACGTGCGCTTGGCGCTGTCGCCGCAGCCACCGCAAGTGCTTATGTGGTCATTCCACAGGGGGCGCGTGTCGTGATTGCAGGGGGCAAGAGTAACAATGTGACCTTCAAATCTGGGAGTTT
>JAYTKL010000179.1:0-1237 GCA_043730305.1 Deinococcales bacterium
TATTGACTCCGGTATTTTCAGTTTGACAAGAAATCGTAGAATCACTCATGCCTTGGACCCCATCACGTCTGACCAAAGCCCAACTCGAAGAACGTCGAACCCTCGCCTTTGAACGGCTCGACACCGGCTTCGGCCCCGCAGAAATCGCTCTTGAGCTTGGTGTCTCCCGACAAATCGTCTACCTTTGGAAAACCATTTTTGACACGCACGGAATAGCCGGAGCAAAAGCAAAGTCTTGGCCCCACACCAGCACCTAACGGGCTTGGGCCGCACCACATCCAGGTCCAGGCAAAAACATCACAACCGAGCAACTCGAGGAATTCAAAACCATGATCTTACAAGGCGCTCTCGTTCACGGATTCCCAAGTAACGCTTGGACCTGCACTCGGGCTGCCGCGCTGATCGAAACAACATTCGGCTTGACCTACACAGCAGATCATGTCGGCGTGATGATGAAAGAACTTGGTTTGAGTCCACAAAAACCGGACAAGCGACCCTGCCCGTCAGGTGCATGTTTAGGGTCAAGAAGCGAAACATCAAACGCGACGAAACCAAAATCGAGGTTTGGGAAAGAACAACGCTGCCTGATCTCAAAAAAAATTCGAGCAGCGCGAGTAGCCCGTCAGGTGCTGTTTTACGAGCAAGCAAGGCTGGACGGTGATTTTCAGTGACGAAACAGGCTCGAGCCTCGAGAGTAGCGTCACGCACACGTGGGGTTTGAAAGGTGTGACACCGGTGATGAGTGCGAACGGGAAACGGACTCGTTTGAACGTGGTTGATGGCATTTCTTGGAATGGCGAAATCTTCGCACAGGCAACAACGGATTCGATGAACAGGTTGGGATTCAAAGCATTTCTTGAAAGCGTGCTGGCTCGAGTACCTGGAAAAGTGGTGATGGTGCTGGACAATTCACGGTTGCATCAGAATGCGGAGGTCATGAAATTCGTTGAAGAAACGGATCGACTCGAGGTTGTGTTTTTACCGACTTACGCGCCAGAACTCAACCCGATTGAGTTGCTATGGGCTTGGGTGAAAGGGTATTGGTTGGCAAATCTGGTGGTGTTGTCAGTCGAGGAGTTGCGTGGGTTGTGGCGGGATGCATCACGTCCCACGTGTGTTACACGATGTGGGTGGCGGGGCATACGCCTGGGTTGGTGAAAGGTTTTTTTGGACGGTTGGAGAAGATTCTGGCAGGGAACTCTAATTTGGTGACAACGTGAAGAACTCGGAGTCAATA
>JAYTKL010000180.1:0-11091 GCA_043730305.1 Deinococcales bacterium
ACGCATGACGGAATTTCAGACCAAACTCGAGCCAATATTAAACAGTTTTTCTGGAGTGATTGGGTTTTACGCCAAACGCCTTGACGATGGTTTCACGCTTCAGCACAACCAAAACGAGGTTTTTGCGGCTGCCAGCGTGGTGAAAGTCCCCATTTTACTCGAGGCACTGCGTCAAGTCGAGCACGGGATTTTAAAACTCGAGACTCGAATTTCACTGTCAGCACTCGAGCAAGCTGGTGGTTCTGGTGTGCTCATGGCATTTCAACCAGGACTGACGCCGATGCTGCAAGATTATTTGACCATGATGATTGTGGTGTCCGACAACACCGCCACCAACATCAGCTTGGATGCCGTCGGCGGACGTGATGCCGTGAACTCGAGTTTGAAAAATTGGGGTTGCTCGAGTACGACTGTGGTCGGAAAATTGATGCTGACCGATGATCGCAAAAATGCGGATCAACGCGCAGGAAAAAAAGCTGAAGTCACCCCGTTTGAAAACGTGATGCTGCTCGAGAAACTGTACAACGGTGAACTCTTAAATCCCGAACTGACCAAACTTGCCCTCGAAATACTCGAGAAGCAGCAGTACACCGAAATTCTGGCGCGGTACTTGCCCGACGGAACGCGCACCGCCACCAAAAGCGGACAGATCATTGGCGTGCGAAACGATGTTGGCATTGTGCTGACCGAACGCCCGTATGTACTTGCGCTTTGCTCCAAGAATTGCACCGACGAGCGCTATCACGTGGACAACGAAGCGGTGCTGGCGTTGGGAAAAATCTCGAGATTGGTGTTCGATGCGATGGATACAAAAAAGGGTGGGGACAAGTCCATTGATATCGACTTAATCCAAAAGAGCGTTCCAAACACTAAAAAGTCACCCCCTGCGAAGTAGGGGGTCGCCGCGTGTAAAAAAATTCTAAGAATTTGTTTAAATCGAGCGTGTTTGGTTATAGCGGCGGGGGGTCGTGCAAGATTCGGTCGTTGAACCAATGCAACACGACCCCTCCGTCTCTCGTTACACTCTCTTGACCCAAAAGACGCACCTGACGGGCTGGGTCGCTCGAGCCACCTCCCCTTCTTGACCATAAAACGCACCTAGCGGGCATGGTCGCTACTTCGCAGGGGAGAACTAAAAACACTAGTTTTTTGTTGTTCTGAACAAAGAAATCGATTAAGTTGGATTGTAAAGGACAAGCCCTATGAAAAATATCTTCGTAGGGCGCGATCTTTCTTGACCATAAAATGCACCTTCTTCTTGATCCCAAGATGCACCTCACGGGCGGGATCGCTTGGTTTCAAGACGCACGTTACGGGCGAAACCGCTTACGGGCATGGTCGCTTATGGTTGCCCTCGGCACTATCTGATTAAGATAACGCATGGACAAGAAACAAGCACTCAAAGCCATCAGCCTGACCGCCGATATTCTAGAGCTTTTAAACGAGAACGAATTCAAGGTTTTGGCGTACCGTAAAGCAGAACGGATGCTCGAGCGGTTTGACGGCAATTGGGATGAGGCGCTGGCGACCAGTTTCAAAAAAGTTTCGGGCGTCGGGGTGCAACTGGGTGTCAGTTTGGTCGAATTCGCGGAGTCTGGCGTGTTCGCGCCGCTCTCCGATGTGGCGTCGCTCGTGCCGCCTGGGGTGCTCGAGTTGTTTCGGGTGCGTGGACTTGGACCCAAAAAAGTTCGGGTCTTGTGGGACGCGGGCGTGGACGGCATTTCGGGTTTGCTCGAGGTTGGGCGTTCGGGCAGGTTGGCAACCTTAAAAGGTTTTGGTGCGGCGAGCAGTGCAAAATTGATTGACGAAGCCGAATTTGCGCTGAAATCCTCTGAGCGCAGGTTGCTTTCTGAAGCTCGAGCGGTGTTTGGAATCCTCCAAGATCAATTGCAAGGTGTTGTGACGCGCCTGGAGGCTGGGGGCAGTTTGAGGCGTGGTCTGGAGACGTGTGGCGACGTGGATGCGCTGGCAATCGGAGACCGGGATGAGGTGATGAAGGCGCTAGGGGGTTACGGAGCGCTGGACGATCCTGAATACCCGTGGTTGATTGCGGCAAACATCGAGGGGGTCAGCATTCAAGTGCAAGTCTCGAGCCTGGAAGCTTGGGGTGCGGCGCAACTGATGATGACGGGTTCAAAACCGTATCTTGAACTGGTGAGAGCTAGTGCGCTTGACAAAAACTTGGATTTCTCGAGTCGCGGGATTTTGAAAGATGGCGTGTTGATTCCAACGCTGACCGAAATGGATGCTTTCAAAGCGCTTGACCTCGAGTATCGCATTCCCGAATGGCGCGAACTCGAGCACCTTGGACGTACCGATTTACCAAATCTCGAAAATCTGATTCAACTCGAGCAGATGCGCGGCATGTTGCACGTTCACTCGAACTGGTCGGACGGCGCTGCAAGTTTGCGCGACATGGCACTTGGCGCAAAAGCCAGGGGTGCGAAATACTTGGGCATTTGTGACCACAGCAAAAGTGCGTTTTACGCCAACGGTCTGGATGAAACTCGAGTTCGGGCGCAATGGCGAGAGATTGACGCTTTGAACGATGAACTCGAGGATTTTAAAATCTTGAAAGGCATTGAATCGGACATTTTGTCCAATGGCGATCTTGATTACGACGATGAACTGCTGGCAGGTTTTGATTTTGTGGTTGCCAGCATTCACTCGAGTTTTGGTCTGCCCGAGGCGCAACAGACCGAACGACTGGTCAAGGCGGTTTCCAATCCGTTCACCACCATTCTGGGGCATCCGACGGGACGGCTGTTGCTGCGCCGTCCGCCCTACAAATTCGATCACGCGGCTGTGCTCGAGGCAGCGAGGGTTCACGGTACCGTCATCGAAATCAATGCCAGTCCCTACCGTCTCGACCTTGACTGGCGCGAAGTGTTGGAAGCCCGAGTGACAGGTTTAAGGTTTGCGATCAACACCGACGCGCACCGTGTCGAGGGGTTTGACGATTTGTGGTACGGCATCAAAGTTGCACGTAAAGCCGCCCTCGAGACGGGCATGGTGGTGAACACGCTCGAAATGGAAGATTTTTTGCAACTCGCTCGAGCCAAACGTACTTAACTTGCGTTAAACCGATCATGAATGACTTTCCACCCCGATTTGCGGGCACAACTCGAGCAACTGACATTCAGAACAATTTGGCGTTCTGGCAAAGCACACCCGCCTGCCGTGCAAAATCAGTGAGTGATGCACGAAAATCCAGTGCTCGACTGGGAAAATGGCTTCCAGATCAACCTCGACCAAGTCGGGGTTGGTGTTGCTCGAGAATCCAAGGCGTCGCCCAAGCCTGCCGACGTGGGTGTCAACGGCGATTCCTGGGCGTCCGAAGATGTTGGACAGCACAACATTCGCGGTTTTTCTGCCGACGCCTGGCAGGGTTTGAATCTCAATGAAATCGTTTGGAACTTGACCTTCAAAGCGTTCCACCAAACCTCTGGCGGTGGCGGCAATATTTTTGGCTTTGTTGTGATGAAAGTTGACTTTGCTGATGTAAGGCTCGAGTTCCTCAGGCGTGGCGAGCGCCATTTTTTCGGCGGTCGGGTAGGTTTCGAACAGTTTTTTGGTTGCCAGATTGACGCTGACATCGGTGGCTTGGGCGCTTAATATGGTGGCGATCAACAACTCGAATGGCGTGGTGTAAACCAGCTCGGTGGTGGCATCTGGGTACGTCTCGAGCAGTTGTTCCAAGACCAACGAAGCTCGAGTAACCTTGGCTTTTTTGGTTTCTTTTGGCACGTTTTAAGTGTACCTGTTTAAAACATCTCGAGTTCTTCACGGGTTTTTCTGATTTTGTCTTCCATTTCGGGTTCGACGAGTTTGAATGTTTCCACGTCGAACAAGCCTCGGTCGGTCAGTTTCAGGCTGGGTATTACGGTCAAACCCAAAAACGCCAGGGTCATGATGGGGTGCGGCAGGGTGCAACCCAACACTCGAGCGATGGTTTCAAATTCTGTTTGAGCTTTTAATAATTCTGTTGGTGGTACGTCTGTGATCAAACCAGCGATTGGCAAGGCGATGGTGGCGGCAATTTCGCCGTTTTCGACAATCACCGCGCCGCCACCGATGCGCTCGAGTTCTCGCACGGCAATCACCATGTCGCTGTCGTCCACCCCAGCCACGATAATGTTGTGGGCATCGTGCAAGATGGTTTGCGCCATCGCACCGCGCCGCAAGCCGATGCCTTTGGCAAAGCCGACTCCAGTGCGTCCAGTCCCATGATGACGTTCGATGACTGCCAGCTTGACCAGATCACGGTCTGGGTCGGCGGCGTGCAGGTTTTCAGGCTCGAGTTTGCCAGTGTAAATCTGGTCTTTGTGAACCACCATGACGGGCAGAATGTGATGGTCGTCGGGCGCGAGCCTCGAGATGTCCCAGTGTTCTGGAAGTTTGATGGTGTTTTCAAATGGTGCTGTCACCTCTGGCTCTAGGTCCTCCGCAGTCAGTTTTCCATCTCGAGCAACAATTTCACCAGCAATCATCGTCCATTCGGTTTTAAAGTCAGTCAAGTCATCGAACAGCACCAAATCGGCGGCATAACCTGGGGCTACCGCGCCTCGGTACTCGAGATGCCAGTATTCGGCGGGGGCGAGCGAGCACAAACGAACGGCGTACACGGGATCGATACCGTTTTTGACCGCCTCGCGCAGCAACCTGTCCATGTGACCGAGTTCAATCAATTCCCTGGCGTCCACATCGTCGGACACCAGCATGGCGCGGTGAGGTTGGGTGCGGTTTAAAAGTGGTGCGATGGCGGCAAGGTTGCGGGCGGCACTGCCCTCACGAACCATCAACCACAAGCCCGCCCGCAGTCGTTCAAAAGCCTCGAGTTCGGTGGTGGCTTCATGGTCGCTGTGAATGCCTGATGCCACATAAGCCGTCAAATCGCGCCCGGACAAACCTGCGGCGTGACCGTCGCGGCGGCGACCTTTGGCAGCCTCGAGAATGTTCCAAACGGTGCTGTCTTCATTCAGTACACCTGGGTAATTCATCATTTCGGCTAAACCCAGCACGCCGTCCATTTTCAGTGCCAGTTTGACCTCGCCAGCCAGGACGCTCGAGCCAGCATTTTCAAACAAACTGGCAGGCACGCAACTTGGCACGCTCGCCCAGACGTGAAGTGGTGTGTCCTTGCCGGCGTCGAGCATGTATGTCAAACCTTTGATGCCCATAACGTTGACCAACTCGTGCGGTTCGGCAACCACGCCAACCGTGCCGCGCGGCACGGCGGTTTGGGCGAATCGACGCGGGGTCATCATGGCGCTCTCGAGGTGAATATGGGCGTCAATCAAACCGGGTGACAAAAACTTGCCCCTTGCATCAATGATGGTGGCAGCGTCCAGGTATTCACCGATGGCGGCAATAAAACCGCCGCAAATCGCAACGTTGGCGCGGTACACGGTTTTGGTCATGACATCAACCACTCGAGCATTTTTCACAACAATATCGGCGGCGGCTAAACCTCGAGCCACCCGAACCAGTCGTTGACGTTCAATCAGTGGTGCTTCCATGTCGGCGGTGTAGCGCTTGGGCTGCATGGTTACAGTTTAAGCCAATTAAAGACAGAGTGGCGGTTAAACCCGCGTTGCGATGCGTTCAGGCAATCGTGACGTTGACATCGGTGGTCAACAAGTCGGCGGTGTCGTGTGGGGCGCTGCGACTCAGTTCGATGCGGTTGCGTCCAAACGATTTCGCTTGGTAAAGCGCTTCGTCGGCGCGTTTGACCAAGCTCGAGACACGTTCTTCTGGTTTTAAGTAGGCAACCCCAAAGCTGGCGGTCACGCGACTGACCACTTTAAACGGATGAACCTGCATTCGTTTGCGAATGTGATCGGCAAATTCGGCGGCTTCCTCGAGCGAACTGCCGGGCACGACAATCAAAAATTCTTCGCCGCCCCAACGCCCAATCGTGGCTCGAGGTTCGATAGCCAGAATAAGTCCTTTGACCAGACGCACGGTTTCGCGCAGCACATGGTCGCCAACGTCATGACCGTACTTGTCGTTGATGCTTTTAAAATGATCCAAATCGAATAATATCACTGCCATTTTTTGTGGTTGCACACTGTTGGAACGCAAGACATGCAGGATTTGACGGCGGTTGGCGGCTCCAGTTAATGGGTCAATGCTGGAACGCAATCGCTCGAGCGCCAGCAGTTCTTTGCTCGAGGCGAGGACTTGGGTCAAGGCAAAACTGGTCGAGGCAAAAGCAAGGTAACGGGCGAACAACAAAAAGTTTTGGGTGTTGCCATTGATGGCTTCTGGAATGAATTTACTTAGTCCCAAAATGGTCAGCGTCCCGTACAAACCCAAGCCGATTTGAAAGGCTTGTTTGTTGTCGAACGACAGGTGAATCATTTGAATCACAATTAAGGCTTGCCAGAACCAACCAATACTTAATTCTCGTTCAATTTGAAAGCCATTGGGTAAAAAGAATAAAGTGTAAACAAATTCTGAAACCACTGAAAGCACAACAACAGCAGTGGTTAGTATTTCAAGAAGCTTAAGAGAAACCGTTCTAACTAGGGTAAGCGCAAATAAAATACCTGTTGAAAACAGTATGACAGGATATATTGTGCGGACATAGGGGTTCAAAGTTTTTTGCGTCAACAAAATCAGTACCATTGCCAGTATCGCGGTCGAAAATGCGATCAGATAAAAACGATAACGCAACCCAACTGAAGTTTCACCAGCCGCATCCTCGAGTGCTTTATCGCTCATTCGCCGCATTGAGGGTCATTATAGCCTCTGGCTATGAAATTCCCAGCGAGTCAGTAAAACGTGCTGCTGAAAGGTTCTTTTGGTTTAGTGGCAAATGAAATGCCACGGAACAAATATCCTTAGCTTTTGCGCGTATAATCCACATAGCATCATGATTCCAAGTCTCATTACCCAACCCATGAACGCCCTCGAGATTCGATTGCACGAGCTGGTGCAGTCCGATGTCGAATTCATTCAATTGATCGGCGAAGACCTGGTGAATGCCGGCGGCAAACGCGCCCGACCTCAACTGGTGTTTTTGGCGGCTCGCGCCCTGGGCAACCCCGACGCTCGAGAGGTTGATTTTGCTGCCTGCATAGAATTGTTGCACTCTGCCAGCTTGTTGCACGATGATTTGGTGGATGATGCCGAAACGCGGCGCGGTCACGAGGCGGCGTTTCGCCATTACGGCAATGCGGTCAGCGTGCTCAGCGGCGATTATTTGCTCTCGAGACTGATGGAAATTCTGGCTGGTTTTGGTAACGATGCCGCCAGTTACGTGCAACTGGTCGCCCGTACCGCCAGGCAAATCTGCGAGGGCGAGGTTTTGCAATTTCAAGTTGCGGCACTCGAGACTTACAGTTTTGCAAACTATCAAACGATCATCACCGGTAAAACGGCGGCACTGGCGGCGGCAGCCTGCAAGGGGGCAGCCATGCTCGCAAACTCGAGTCTGGACGTGGTTGCCGCGCTCGAATTGTACGGACTGGAATACGGACGGGCGTTTCAAATTCAAGATGATTTGCTCGATTTAACCTCGAGTGCCGAAAAACTGGGTAAACCCATCGGCGGCGATTTGCGCGAGGGCAAAGCCACGCTACCTGTTTTGTTTTTGTTTGAGAATGGTGTGCAAGAAGCTAAGGACATTATTGCGCGTCGTGCCAGTCGGGACGGCGACGTTGAACGAATGACCGATCTTGCCAATCAACCGATTCAAAACGGCAAAAGTGCCATCGAACTTTCCAAACTCGAGATTCTGCGACGCTGCGAAATCGCGGTTGGTGCGCTCGAGGTGCTGCCAGCCAGTCCTGCCAAGAAAATCCTGACAGAGTTGGCTTGGAAAGAAACCGAACGGGTTGCTTAGAGCACTGGTTTGAAATCAATTTTGATTCGCTCAGCAAACATTCTGGCAACATCGGACAGGGTGATATTAGAAGAGTTTAAGTTCAGGTTGTAAACTCGAGCGGTTTTTTTGTCTTTGCGCTGCAAGATTTGCAATTGCACGTCTCTCAGCACATACGAACCATCCGAAATTGTTTGCGGCACGCCATTGACTGTTCCCAAGTCCACGGTTTTCTTTTCGGCTTTGACCTCGCCCAGCACTTCAAAATCGGCTTTGTTACTCGAGCTTGAACTGGTGTCAATGGCTGTAAAACCGCGTTTGTTCAGCTCATATATCAGTTTGGTTTTGAAGGTTTTGCCCAAAGCGCCGTCAATCTCGTTGACCAACAATCCCCTGGTCGCAATGACCTGACCGGTCGCAAAACCTGAGGCGTTGCGGTTGGTTTTGAGCTCTGCTGGAGCGCAGGACATGAATGCGCCAGCCAACAGAAGAAACAGCCAAAATCGTTTCATGCCTCGAGCCTAAGCAGTTCAAATGAGAGACGCCCCTGGAGTTTGATGAAATGTAATCAAATCGTGTTCGTGATTTGTTCACACGAATCGTGGTTGAATCTCGAGCAAAAACAACTTGTTCAAGTGACTTGAGTTTTGGCAATTATGGGTTTGAGCACAGTCTCGCCAAAACCAACGTTGATTCTCGAGTTGAGCACAAGTGAATCTTTTGAGAATGTAAAACTCAAGGTGAACGTGAAAGCCGATTCGTTAAAACAAATTTGCATTTCAAACTGGTCAGGCTCAATCCAAGCGCCTTGAAGGCTGGCTTTTCGCAACTCGAGATTTCCAAAACCAGCGCTTGGTTCAAACGTGGTTTCTTGATCTTGCCAGCGCCCGAAACCACAAATCAGCCTGTGATTGCCTAAATCGTTGGTCACTTGCAACTCCAGGTGTTCAGCTCGAAATTGGAAACTCGTGCTTTGAATTTTTGGTTCGTTGTCCTCAAAACCGTAAGTCCGACCAGATACTCGAGTTGCAATTTCAGAGGTTTTCTCGCCCTGAACAACTGGAAGTTCAAGGTTTGAAAGCTTTAATTTCAGAATTTCAGATTGACTTGATGGTTTTAAAACTTGTTTCGAGTTTAAACCTGGAAGCAAATGTTGCCAGACCAAATCGAGTACCATCTGCATGTCATTGACCGCCGAAGTGATGACCACCACCGCATTTTGCTCTGGCATGACAATGCAATACTGCCCAAACGCGCCGTCGCCACGGTAAGCGCCGTGCCTGCATTGCCAGAATTGATAGCCGTAGCCTTGTTGCCAATCGCTGGTGGGTTTGTCGCCGTTTGAAATCTGGTTCGAGGTTGCCTGGTCAACCCAAGTTTTGGTTAGAATTTGTTGCCCGTTCCAAACACCTTTTTGCAGGTACAACAGACCAAATTTGGCAATGTCTTCACTGGTCAAATTCAGTCCCCAGCCTCCAAAATTGATGCCCTGAACGTTGGATGCCCAAGTTGCATTTTCAACCCCCAGAGGCTCAAGCAATCGCGGCGTCAAAAACTCGAGCAAGGTTTGCCCAGTTAGTTTTTGTACGATTGCCGAGAGCAAAAAACTCGCGCCAGAATTATAAACAAAGTGCGTTCCAGGTTCAAATTCAATCTCTTGCTCGAGAATCGTTTTGATCCAATTTTGGGACTCGTGGATGTTGGGCGCATTGGTCGGGTCTTCTTTGTGCCCCGAAGCCATTTTGAGCAAATCTTTGACCTTCAAGGCACGCAAATTGGCACTGATCTGCGGCGGCAAATCCTCAGGAAAAAACGAAATAACACCATCATCCAGATTGATTGTTCCAGCCTCCACCAGCAATCCAATCGCGCTCGAGGTGAAGGACTTACTGAGGCTAAAAAGCATGTGCTTCAAATCGGGCGCATACGGTTTCCACCAACCCTGGGCAATCACCTGACCGTGTTTTAAGACCATCAAACTGTGAAACTCGAGCTTGGCGCTTTCAACGGCGTCCAAAAACTCGAGCATTGATTCGGAACGCACACCTTGATTTTCGGGCGCACTGCGCGGCAACGAATGAGACATGTTTTAGTTTAACGGAAAATCGCAAACTCGAGCTTTCGCCAAATCAACCTGTCGCCAAAAGCGCCGCCACCCGAGATTCGGAAATCACGCCCTTAAAAATTTGACGCCCACTTTCGTCTGCCAGCACAGGAATCTCAAATTGATACAGTTCCTCGAGTATTGCATTACCCTCAATCGAAACCTCAGTGAACGACAAACCCGCCTTCTCGAGCACGGTTTTGGCTTTGGCGCACAAACTGCAACCCGCACGGCTGTACAAAATATAATTCATGATTCCTCCAAATTCTGCTTCCAGTAAAATGTCAAGACGTTCGAGCCGTACTGCCGCCGCTCGAGGACATAATCCTCAACCGCGATTAACTCGAGCTGAACAGGATGTTGCACGATCAACACACCATCAGTGTTGACCAGTTGCGGTTGTGCCAACGCCAGTTTGGAAACCTCGAGAATGTCATGCGCATACGGCGGATCAATAAACACGATATCAAATGCCTTGTGGTTCGTGTTAATAAACTTTTTCGCGTCCGCCTTCAACACCCGACCCTCGAGTTTGAGTTCACGGCGGTTGCGCTCCAAGGTGTCAGCAGATTTTGGGTTCAGTTCGATCATCAGCACCTCAAAGCCCCTTGACGCCGCCTCCAAGCCAACTCCGCCAGCGCCAGCGTACAAGTCCAGAAAATTGCTGCCTTGGGCATAAACATTCAAGATATCAAACAGGCTCTTGCGAACCCTCGCGCCAGTGGGACGGGCGGTTTCTGGGATTCTGAGGCTGCGACCTTTTGCACTGCCGCCAAGGATTCGCAGTTCAGACATAAATTAAAAATAATCTTGTGGACTTCATTCTGAACTGCATTCTACAACCTCGAGTTTGAAATGTGATCTTGGGCTTGACGAAAATTCACTTCACTGATACTATTCACTCCGCCCGAGATCAGACCTCGAGCGGAGGCAGCAACGTGTAACGCAGGGTGGAGCAGTCTGGTAGCTCGTCGGGCTCATAACCCGAAGGTCGCAAGTTCAAATCTTGTCCCTGCAACCAAAAAAGAAAACCCCGAAGAAATTCGGGGTTTTTGCTGTGAAATTACAAACTCGAGCCGTAAAACCCGAGCAAATGCGCAATCACCTGTTCTTGATGCTCGAGGTGGTCAAACGTATGATTTCCACCTGCAATCTCGAG
>JAYTKL010000181.1:0-9720 GCA_043730305.1 Deinococcales bacterium
GGTGGTTTGTTGAACGCCACGTTTGGCAATGCCACCGAGTTGATTATCGCATTTTTTGCCTTGCAGGCTGGCAAGTTCGATGTGGTCAAAGCCAGTATCACAGGCAGCATCATTGGAAATTTGTTGCTGGTGCTGGGCTTGGCAATCTTTTTGGGTGGTTTGAAGTACACCAAGCAAACTTTTAAC
Source organism: Deinococcales bacterium (assembly GCA_043730305.1). GTDB lineage: Bacteria > Deinococcota > Deinococci > Deinococcales > JAAFIG01 > JANXTZ01. Next base: position 187 of record JAYTKL010000181.1, read on the forward strand.
CGTGAAAGTGCTGGTACAGCCGCCAGTTTGTTGGTCATCAGCGTGATTGCGTTTCTTGTACCCGCGCTGTTTGATATTGCCGAGAGACAATTTGGAGTCTCGAGTGCGCAAATTAAAATTGATGATGCGAATTTGGCGCTTGGCGTTTCGCTGGTTTTGCTGGCGTTGTACGCCGCCAATATTGTTTTTACACTAATCACCCACAAAGACCTTTTGTCCACCTCTGACGAAGCCGAAACCGAGCATCATCAACCCCAATGGAGCGTTCGAGTGGCATTGGGGGTTTTGCTGGGCAGCACCATCATGGTTGGCTTTATGTCCGAATTTTTGGTCTCGAGCATCGAAGGCTTTACCAAAACATTTGGTTTATCCGAATTTTTTGTCGGTTTGATTATCATTCCGATTGTTGGTAACGCTGCCGAACACGCCAGCGCGGTGGTCTTTGCCATGAAAAACCGCATGGAATTGGCTGTAACCATTGCGATTGGCAGCACCGTACAGGTGGCATTGTTGGTTGCCCCTATCCTGGTGATTTTGTCTTGGGTGATTGGAAAACCAATGGATTTGGTCTTACACAATCCACTCGAGATTGTGACTTTGATTGGCGCGGTTTTGATTGGAAACAGCGTCACCCGTGACGGCGAAACAAACTGGCTCGAGGGCTTTATGCTCTTGGGTGTGTACGTGATTTTAGCGTTGGCATTTTTCTTCTTGCCAAGCGTTCCTGGGGCTGCTGGGCACAATTGAATCTAAGATTTTTTGTTTGAGTCAACGCTACGTGGTGTTTGAGGCTCGAGGTTTGATTGGCGCTTGCCTTTTGAGGCATTGTAGTTTAAACTTTTATTACGTTATTTACAGAAGATTATATTGAACTACGTGAAATCTTCTCAGCCCAACGAGGAGCACATGGAAACAGCCAGCATCTCGAGTCCGATCATCACCAATGCACTCTTAAAAGGTTTAAACACCGCCTTCGTTGCCAGTGAAAGCGACAGTGGTTGGCTCAACGGCATTCTGTTCTCGCTCGAGAATATGAGTTCAATCACCGCCTCAAAAGCACCCGCCTTGGGTCGCCCGACCATTGCCGCGCATGTCCATCATGTGCGTTTATGCTTAAACGCCGTCAGGGCATGGGCAAGCGGTGAGCAACCACACCCCGATTGGGGCAGCAGTTGGAAAATCTCGAGCGTCCAAGACTCCGAATGGGAAGACCTGAAATTGGGATTACAAAACGAATTTAAACTGACCCAAGAACTGATTCAAACTCAGGCAAGCTGGGATGAACGCAGCCTCTCGAGCGCCATTGATAACATTGCACACTGCGCCTATCATGCCAGCGCCATTCGGCAAATCATGAAACTTTGAAACTCGAGTTTTCAAGAAAAAGGAACGTTATGAGCTTGGGCAAAAGCCAGACAAAACCAGTAAAACCAAATAAGTCATCTTTGCGGAACGTTGAAACATTTCTGACTGAACTCGATTCTGATTTAAAGTCAGAGCTTCTGGCGATCAGGCAAATTATTCTGGCTGCAAACCCAAACATCACAGAAGAAATCAAATGGAATGTACCCAGTTTTTGTACCTCGCAGCATTTTGCCACATTTCACCTACGCGCCAGAGACAGTATCGGAATCATTTTTCATTTGGGTGCAAAAGTGCGTGATACAGCCGTGACTGGTATCAAAATCAGCGACCCAGAATCCTTGCTCGAGTGGCTCGGAAACGACCGCGCAATGGTTAAGTTTTATGATTTAAAAGACATCGAGACAAAAAAATTGGCTTTTGTCAACATTATTCAACAATGGATTGAGCATGTTTAAGGATTTTGCACCAACGCGCCAGCCAACGAATTTATTCATACGCCCTCTCTCGAGATTCAAAGGAGTTTTATGATTACAGGAATCACCCACGTTGTTCGGTACATTTCAAACGAAGAACAAGCCATTGCGTTTTACCGTGACATGCTGGACTTTGAAGTCAAAATGGACAACCCAATGGGTACACCCGAACAGCGTTGGTTGACCATGAACCTACCAGCGCAACCGCAAATGGAACTGGTGCTGATGAACCCAAACGGTTGGTTTAAAGGTCAAGCGCTTGAGGATGCAGTGGCTCAAATTGGCAAGCAACCACAGTTGATTCTTGCCACAGACGACATTGATGCCCTGCAAGCCAAATTCAAAACCGCAGGTCATTTTGCTTCCGAGGTTAACACCACCCCTTGGGGTAAAGATGTGCAACTTCGTGATCCATTCGGAAATTCGATTTATGTGGTGCAAAACCTGGCGGCTTAAACTCGAACCTCAAAAATCACGCCATCAACAACGATGACGTGATTTTTTTAGACCCAAAACGAGCGCCAATTAACGCCGCTCGAGAACCCATAACTTGGCTTTATGAATCTTTCATAACCTCAGCTTGAGTGTTTGGTCACTGCGCACTCGTGCTTAATGCGTTAGACTGAAATTCATGCGGGAAATCAGCGTCTCTAGCGGTGGACATGCCTGGCCCTTTTCCAAAGGGCTTGTGGTTGAATCGCTGCTGAACGCCGAAATCGAACGCGAACCCGCGATAGTCATTGCCAGACGCGTCGAACAACGCCTGCTGGACGAAAACTTGCGGGTCGTTGACCCAAGCAAACTCAAAGAAATTGTTTCAGAAGAGGCAAGGGAATTACTTGGTGGCGAGGCAGCCGACAAACTCGAGGGGCAAACCCCAGCCTTTGAAGATGTTGTTGTGACCGATGGCGACTCGAGCATCCCGTTTTCCAAGGGCATTCTGACACGGTCGCTCGAGTTGGCGGGCGTGCCAATCAAGGACGCGCACGAACTGGCGAAAGAACTCGAACGTCAACTGCGAATTTCGGGCATCACCGCAATTGACCGCAGTGAACTCGAGAAACTGGCGGTCGGCGAGGTTGAAAAGCAATTGGGTTCGCACGCCCGCGATGCTTACCTCGAGCGTTGGCAACGGGCAAGTTTGGTCAACGTGGTCGATGAGGAAACAGGCGTCAACTTTCCGTTTTCCAAGGGTATTTTGGCGCAATCCTTGCTGGCAACAGGTTTAAGTCCAGCTTACGCGCACCGTTTGGCTCGAGAGATTGAACTTAAACTTTTTGAACGCGGCGAACCCACCGTTGACCGCACGGGTTTGCGTGAAATTGTTGAAGCCGCGATTCGGGTCGAAGTCGGCGAGGACATGGCGGGGCGTTACACGCTGCTGCGTTCGATTCGTCGTCCTGAAAAACCAATTCTGATCGTGATTGGCGGCGTGACCGGCACGGGCAAAAGTTACCTCGCCGCCGAGGTCGCGTATCGTTTGGGGATCACCCGCATTGAAAGCACCGATTCGATTCGCCAAGTCATGCGAGCCATGATCGCCAAAGATTTAATTCCAACCCTGCATGCCAGCACCTTCGACGCCTGGACGGCGACGCTCGAGCCTCATGTTGCCGCGCAGTACAAATCCAAAGGTGGACGCCGCGTCATGAAACCCACGCCAGATCAACTGCTGGACGGTTTCCGCGATCAGGTCAAACAAGTCACCGTTGGCGTTCGTGCCATCATCGAACGCGCCAGCAATGAACACTCAAGCATGTTGATTGAGGGCGTGCACATTGTGCCAGGGTTTTTACCGACCGAAGCCTTCAAAGACGTGATCGTTGTGCCGGTGGTGATTGTCGTGAAAAGTGAAGCCGAGCACCGCAAACGCTTTTACTTGCGCGACCAGGAAACCAGCCAGCACCGCCCGATGGAACATTACTTGGAGCATTTTGAAGACATTCGCGCGTTGCAAGGCTACATCGAGCAAATGGCAAAAACCGTGGGTGTCGCCATCATTGACGGTGAAAGCATTGATGTTGCCGCCGAAGGCGTGATTGAGGTCGTGACCAAGAAAGTGCTATCCGTGCGTGCCGAAACCGAACGCGCCAAAGAAAAAGCCTTGCAAGACGCGCCTCGAGCCTGATTTAAAGCTGAATCAAACCTGCTTTGGTCGGTCTAAAACCGCACGCCGCATAAAACGATTCAAGACTGTCATCAAAGTCCACGTGCACCCACTCGCAACCGTGATCTCGAGCGAACGCCACGGCTCGAGCGACCAGTTCGCGCCCGATGCCACGACGTTTGTAAGCTGCATTCACCGACGGGTCGAGCAAGAACGCGTGAACGCCAGCATCGCCCACCAATTTAACAAAGCCCACCAGTGTTAAACCATCAAACGCGGCAATGTAACAAAGCGCCGCCTCGAGTTCGGGTTGAAAATCTACGCTATACGGTCTGCCCCAGGCGCTGGCGAAAAGATCGTTCAAGGCTGCATTCTCTAGAGGCGGATTGGTTTGATAGGTGATGTACATGCTCGGGTTTTAGATTAACCCTGCAAGCGCAAAAAGCAGCAATTGTTCGTTTCACTTTTGTCAGCTCGAGAATCACAACTTGGGCTATTGAGCACCAGTGGTGGTTGAAAAGAGAAATTTCGGACGCCAGAATTCACAAGACTATGGAGTTTGTCAAAAACACGCCAGCCACTCGCATTTCCTGCGCGATACTCGAGGTGATGCTTGAAAAGTTTGATTCGCTGATTGACCGTCAACCAAGTGAAGCTTGCCTTGAATTTAAATGCCGTTCAGTGCCGCCTCCAATTCGTGATTCTCGAGTTTAAGGATCACACCATGAACCAAAAACGTGATGCGAACTTCGGGTGACAGCTCTGGTCTGGCGAGTTTGATGGCTTCGCGGTACAGCGCGAGTTGACGGTGATACGCCCGAACACGTTGCGGCAGCGCTTCATCTGGCAGGTCGTCGGTTTTGAAATCCTCGAGAATCCATTGCCCGTTTGGTTCTTGGTATAACCGGTCAATCAAGCCTTGCCAGGTCGTGCCGTTGCGAGCAAACGCAAATGGCAATTCGGCAAAATCTTGCAGGCGCTCCAATCGGTCTGGATACAGCGCCTGATAGCGCGTCACCAAACACCAGGCACGCTCGAGCATGGTTTGGCGCTCCTGGTCGGAATATGGATGCAAAAGGTACTGGGCGGCAAGCACTTGCTGGTGTTGAAGGTTGTTCGGCTCGAGGTTTTCCGCAATCGCGTAATGCGTGAGTGTGCCAATCACACGGTCTGATTCTGGAATCCCCATAAATTCGCTCTCGAGCGCGGCGTTGGGGATTTCGTCTGGGATTTCCGTCTCGAGTTCGTTGATGTCGGTCATTTCTGTTTGTTCGGGTGTGCCACTGGCTTCCGGGGCTTTGCTTGGGGCGCGAACGCGGCGGGCGGGACGGGCAAATCTGGCTTTGGCAAGTTCAACATCGGCAATAAACCGAGGCTCGAGTGTGACGGGCACGGGCATTTCGGGCGTCTCGAACAGTTTGACTTGGTGGTGTAATATTTCAATGCCTGGCATGGCGTCAGGTTTCTCGAGCAACTGCAATTTGTTTAAGAGCGTGTCCAGCCAAGCTCGAGGTTTGTTGGTGGTTGAACCCGTCATGATCAATCGGTCTTTGGCGCGGGTCAGGGCAACGTACAACAACCTGTGGCTCTCGCCTTCCGAACGGCGTTTCAAATGCTCAAAAATGCTGGCGTAACGCGAGTTGGTCAAGCCTTTTTTGGCTCGAGCGTTGGGCTTCAGGGCAACCTCGCCATCAGGGTGTACCACCAAATCTGGGCGTTGCGGATTCTCGCCTCGAGCCAGGTCAAAGACCGCTGTCACCGGAAACTCGAGTCCCTTGCTGGAATGCACGGTCAGCAGTCGCACCGCATCGCCCGCCTCGAGCGGTTCGTCGCTTTCGGCTTCAGATAATCTGGCACGCTCGAGAAAACTGAGGGCGGAGCGAGGGTCACGCAAACCCCGAGCCGCGAGTTGATACAGCAGCCCGTCGAGGTTGGCTGTGGCTTGACGGTTGACGGCAAGCACACTGTAACCCAGAAAAACCCAGGCATCCTCAAGCAGCGTCACGGCATCTTTGGCGTCTCGGACAATCTCGAGCAGTTCTCGCAGGCGCAAGGTTTCGGGGGCGGAAGATTTGCGCAAACCAACCCGAATGTCGTTTTCATGGCGTAAAATTTCCTCAAGGTGTTGAAGCGGAAGATCAATGCCTGGAATCCTCGAGAGTGCCGCCAGCGCAAACCCGAATTCTGGGGCATCGGGGGCGACCAGTCTCGCCCGCAGCAGTGTGATCGCGTCACGAATTTCACGGCGGTCATAATATTTTTGTCCTGCCACCATCAGCATTGGCACACCCTCGAGCGTCAGGGCAAGCTCGAGTGGCGGCAAGGATGTTCTCGAGCGCACAAGTACCGCCATGTCATGCCAGGGCGTGCCAGATTGGTTGAGTTCGCGGAGTCTTCGCGCCAAAAATGTGGCTTCGGCGTGGCGTCCAGCCTCCAAGCTGTCCGCCTCAAAAACGTGCAGTTCGGCTCGAGGCTCAAAGCCATCTTCGGGTTTGATGCGTCCCGGTTTGACCTCGCTTGGAAGCCCGATTTCAGAAAATTCTGGAAACAAATTCGCTGCGAGACTCGAGTAAAACGCGCTCAGGGACACGCCGTGGCGGTAGGTGGTGGTCAGCGGCTCGAGGGTTTTGGCGCGTTGGTAGACGTCCAAAAAGGCATTCACATCGGCATCTCGAAAAGCATAAATGCTTTGTTTCGGGTCGCCTACCAACAGCACACGCTCGAGGTTTAAACTTTGAAAAATTTTGGCTTGAAGCGGATTCACGTCCTGAAATTCATCAACCAGCAACACTGAAACTCGAGATCGAACACGCTCGAGCATGGCGGGATCAGACAGCAATTCCAAAGTTCTCAGTTCGACATCGGTGGGTGCAAGTGCTCGAGATGCCAGCCGCGAAAGGTACAAATTCAAACTGCTTTCAAAGGCTGCCAGTAACGACACTGTTAACGCATCGGGTTCAACACCATCCTCGAGATTTCCAGATCGAAACGGGGCGTAAACGCGTTTGTTGTGCAGCGCTTCGAGAGCCGCCAGGGTTCGTTCCCAGCCAAAACTTGCCAGCGCCTCACCGCCAGGCGCGTCACGCAAGGCGGCTTGTGCCAGCACGCTCGAGGCGGCATCGCGGAAGGTTTCGAGCGATTCGCTTTCGTCGAGGTTGCTGAATTCTGGGTCGAGGTTTAAGGCGGGAGAGTTGAGGCGCAAGAGTTCACGGAAAAAACCGTGAATGGTGGTGATGCTCGCACTGCCAAGTTCCAGAAGCGCAACGCGGTACAACTCGAGGTTGGCGGGTTTGAAATCGAGGTAACTACCGTGCAGCACAACCTCACGCAAACCAGCTCTGAGGCGTTCGCGCAAATCGATTGCCCCAACCCGCGTGAATGTGACCGCCGCAATCCGACGTGCGGGCGTGAAACGCAACGCCATCAGGTACTCGAGCACCAAACTGGTGGTTTTACCCGTTCCAGCCGAAGCGGAGCGTACCTCAAGGTTGGTCATATCGCTTCCCTGCACAGGTCGCGGTAAGAACAATAACGACAATGAAAACCGCTCGAGGCACAAATACTGCCGTCTTGCAAGGTTTGATTGGCTTTCGCCAAGGCGATCATGGCTTGTGTCAGACGACGTTGCGCGTAAGGTTTATCAAAACCCATAATACGTTTTGGGGCGTGGTTTAAATCCCAAGCCCAAAGCACCACAGGAATATTCTGCGTCAACCAATAATTTGCGTACCACCATTCGCGGTGTCGGGTGTCACCCATGTACTCGTCGTAAGCATCGTCAAGGTTTTTCACAACGCGGTACACCTCGACCATTCGGACTTTACCGCTCGGGTCTTTGCGAATCCGCACGCCATCAAGCACAAACTCGAGGTCGTCAACCACTGCTCGGTAGCCCAGTTGAATGTCGCTGGCGTCGGGACGGCTCGGCACGTTCTCCTGCACCGTCTGCTCGAGTTGCGCCCTGAATTTTGGCGCCAAATTCTCGAGCGTCGCACGGTGCGTTTCGGGGGCGACCTCGGACAGGTTTTTGCCCTTGTTCTGCCACAAATTATTGCGTTGTGCCCGCGTCCAGCCCTCGAGCAACTCGCCAGAAACCAAACCCGCACCCTTGCTTGGCGCGGGAATCAAACCTTCCGCCCAAGCCTTTAAAGCGCAAACCGCCACCCGCTCGAGTTCCGTGGCTTTACGAGCCACCCGAACCGAAACTTGATGAACCGTGTCTTGAGGTTTATTCACGCTGGCATTCAACGCCGCAAGCTCGAGCGGTGAAGCCGTCGGGAAAACCCGTTTTTGATCGTGATGCTCGAGTTGCGCCAACTTTGGATGAGGGCGAAGGCTCGAGCCTCGTTCGGCGCGGGCGTAAGACACGACCAGCAGTTCACCCGCTCGGGTGAAGGCATCATAAAGCTGGGAATCCTCGAGACCATTGAGTCGGAACGGAAGTTGAAGGGTGGGTGATGAAGGCTCGAGGATTTGTTCATCAATATCGAGGTCTTGTCCGCCCTCACCCCCGACCCCTCTCCCCCTTGGGGAGAGGGGAGCTTTGGTTAATTCTCGAGATGCCGAAATGATTTCAATTTGATCTCGCATCTCAAGGTTTCCAATGTGATGTAGGGGCAAACCTTCTTGACCATAAAACGCACCTTCGGGCATGGTCGCTCGTGTTCGCCCTTCGCCTGCATTCGGCATCTCGAGATTCTCAATTGAACCCTCCAACCCACTCGAGAAATCCCCTGAAGTGTCACCCCCTGCCGTAAGGTAGGGGGTCGCCGTCTCGGCGGCGGGGGGTCTTGCAACAATCAAGTTGTCGAACGAATGCCGCACGACCCCTCCGTCTCTCGTAAAACTCGAGCCACCTCCCCTACTGCGCAGGGGAGAACTTAAGACCAGGGGAAAACTTGAACCACTAGGGTTTTGAATCTCGAGATTTGCCAGTAATTCCTCGAGTTGGCTGCGTTGTTCTTCTGGAATAAAAAAATCTTCACCGTCGCCAGCTTTGTACGCGCCGTCGGTTGCGCCCATGACGAAACTGATTTTAAAGCGTCTTCCACTGGCTTCTTCGGCACTGATGACGGCAATGCCTCGTCCGAGGTCTTCGTGGGCTACGGTGACGCTCGAGAGCAGGCTTTGCACCCAGTCGGTGAAGACCGCACCTTCGACTTGGGTTTGGTTGCCGAGGATTCGGGCGGCTTCTCGGGCGATGACTTTGGCAGTGTCGTTAAAACTGGCGTCTTTGAAGTGTCGCGTCAGCAGGGTTTCAAACCAGTGAATCAGTTGTTCGCTCGAGCCGTGCTGCGGGGGTTGGGCAATCTGTTTGATGCGCTCCAAAGCAGCCAGGGCGTTCGGGTCGTCACAGACCAGGGCGTAGGCGTCTAGTCCGGCGGCAATGCCGTTTTGCTCGAGTTTTTCGGCGAGAATTAAAACGTCTGGCTCTAAAGCCGACAGGGTGCGCAAGTCACGGGCTGGGTAATCTCGGGCGGGGGCGCGTAACAGGGCTTCGAGTTGGCGTCCGTTGGGTGTCTCGAGGATCGAACCACTGGTTTCTGGGGCGATTGGCACGCCGTATTCGCGCCCCAGGGCTTCGAGCAC
>JAYTKL010000182.1:0-7584 GCA_043730305.1 Deinococcales bacterium
ACAATGTCCAGCCATCACAGGCAAGTCAAAACCAAGTCTGATAACCGCGTCTGCCAGAAACTCGAGCGAGTTGCTGAAATCATTTTCATCCACGTGCAAGTCCACGGGTTTGCCGAAAACTGCCGCCAGTTTCAGCGCGTTTTCCACCTCGAGCTTTGGGTTTTGCCGAATCGCTGGACAGCCCCCAACCACGTCTGCGCCCAGGCGCATGGCATCAATCATGGTTTCAAACTCGAGTTCTGGATTGCCCAGCGCCACAATTTGCATTGTGACTTTGTCTTTGAACAATTCTTTCAACTCGAGCAACGCCTCAAGCGCCAAAAACCCGTTTGAATCCACGTCAACATGGGTTCGTAAAGTCGTTGTGCCGTGCGAAATTGCCATCTCGAGCGCTTTTTTTCCGCGCTCGAGGTAATCATCTTTGGTGATGCTCGGTTTGAAAGCAATCCAATTCTGAATTGCGCCCAGTAACGTGCCAGCCGAATTTTCAACCTGATTCGCAGTCAAAGTTTTGTCGATGTGACAATGCGTTTCGATCAACCCTGGCAGCAACAAACGCCGCTCGAGGTCAACGGTTTTTGCAGCTTCAACTTCGAGGTTTGCTGCAATGCTCGAGATTTTCCCAGCAAGAATGAAGACATCCATCACGCCCTGCTCGAGCTTCGCATTTTTCAGGAGCAAGTCAACCATCAACCGCTCCAGGAATTTCAAAGGTGCTGACTTCGGTCAACACTTCTGCCAGTTTAACAACACAAGCCTCGAGCCGTGCTTGCCCCTTTTCAATGCTTGCCACTGTCGAATCGCCGAACACGCCGCTCTCGCTCCAATCCCGCGTCAACCAAGCGCTGACGGCATTTCCTTGGGTCAAACTGAGGTTGCTCGAGTTTGGGTAATCGGGAAAGCTTTTGACCGCCCGTTCCATGTGCACCAATTCGGGCGCGAGCGCCAGCACAATGCTGGTTTCCCAGTCTCCCGCATGAATCCCGAACTTGGCTTCATCGGGCGTAATTTCAATCGGGTCTGTCGCACCAGCGCTCGAGAACAGTGTGAAGACCATCAAACCCGTTTCAACCCGAATGTCCCTTGCCATCATCGCCAGCAATGCGGTGTTTCCGCCGTGAGCGTTGACAAAAGCCAAACGCCTGAAACCAGTTAGTTTCGCCCCCAGCGCAATGTCCCGCACGACCGCCATCAAAGTGCTAGCCGACAACGCGAACGTGCCTGGAAAACCAGTGTGCTCGTTGGACTTGCCATAACTCTGGGTCGGCAACCTCCAAACTCGAGTTTCAGGCGTTAACCGCTCGAGCGCCAGCATCGTCATGCGTTCGGCAATCAGAGCATCGGTGTAAGTTGGAAGCTGTGGACCGTGTTGTTCTATCGCGCCAATCGGCAACACCAACACACTGTTTTCCTTCTCGAGGTCGCGGATTTCATGCCAGGTTAAATTCGGTAAAAAACGTTGATCGCGCAAGAAAACCACCTCGAGTTTAAATGTTGGGCAGCAAGTTGATTGCCATTAAGCACACCAACCAGGTCAAGAAAAGACTGCGATGACCTTCCATCGCGTTGGAATTGCCAATCGCCACCGACCAAGCCAGAAAGAATTCGTCAATCACCATAAATGCCGCCCAGAGCGCCAGACCGACAATCATGGCACTGTTGATGCTGGCATAACTCGAGCCGTCAAAAGTTGAAAGTGCAGCCCAAAGCATGAAAGTGTTGATTACTTCCCAAATAATTGCCCCAGCGAACAAGACGCCGTTGATCCAAGAAGGTGTGCTGTACATTTTGGTGACTTGTTCAATAAACCAAAAATTGCCGCTCGAGAATTTCCAGTTTTGTGGCAAAAGTTTAAGGGTTTTGAGGGCATCAAAAATGTTTAAAATCACGACCAGGCTCATGTAAAGCGCCCATAATAAAATAATGCCCTGTTTTAAATTCAGTAAAGTCAAAGTCATACGTTTCTCGAGTTTCAAAGAAATTTCGAATAAAAAGGGAGCAAGCTTTCACCCGCTCCCTCACGTGCTCGAGATTTACATTACGGTTTTGGTAAGAATTTCATGGTGAAGGCTTTTTTCGGGTCTTGGTCTTTTTTAAGCACACCCACCTGTTTTAAGGCCTTGTACATGGTCGTCCACCGGGCAGTGCTCATGTACCCCAGACCGTGCTTTTTGGTGTCATCGTTTTTACCCGTCACAAATGGAATCACGGCTTTGCCGCTCCAATTTAAAAAGTCAGCTTCGAGGTCTTTGTTGACAGCTTGCAAACTGCCGCCGTATTTGCTGGGGTTGGCAATGTAACGCTTCCAGCCTTCCTGGGTGGCTTCGACCACGGCTTTGACGATGGTTGGGTTTTTCTGAATGTAATCTTCGGTGGTGGCGATCATGCCGTAAGGACTGAAACCACTGTCACCAACCAGCAAGTAACCAATGTCCGCACCTGCCTTCTCGAGCGTGTACGGTTCGGCGACGGCGTAACCTTGAGACACCAGTTTTTGATCGTTCAAGAACGTGGCTTGTTGTCCAGAGTAATTGACTTGCTGGACTTTGCCTTTAAGGTTGTACTTTGCGACAATGTAATCCCAGTACGGTGCGCCTGGAGTCACCGCGACTTGACGCCCCGCCAGGTCTTTGAAGCTTTTGACTGGGTTTGACTTGTGGTACATCAGGACTTGCGGTGAGAGTTGGAAGGTGGCGAACACGCCCACCAGTGGTACGCCCTCTTCCCTGGCGGAGAGCATTCCCGCCGAGTCGGTCATGGCAAACTCAACTTTGCCCGAACCCAACAACGAGTACCCTGCCACGGTTGGACCACCTGGCACGAGGTTGACCTTAACGCCTTTTGCCTCGTACAGACCGTCTTGCACGGCGGCGTAAAATCCACCGTGTGGCGGTTCGACAAACCAGTCGAGCACCATGGTCACTTCCGGTTTGGTTTGAGCTTGACCTATCGCCAGCAAACCTGTCACGCTAAGAATTCCTGTGGCGAGTAACGCAATTTGAGCCGACTTCTTCATAATATTCCCCCTCTGAAATGAATCAGCGAATCTCGAGAAACCCGTGCGGTAATTCCTAGTTTTCGTGTTGAACCGCGCTTTCGTGCCAGTTGCGAAGTAATAAATGCCCAATAAAATTGACCAGCAAGAAAAACCCCACGCCCATTAAAGCCGAAGTCAGCGCCGAGGCAAAAAGGTAAGAAGTTTGCAACCTGGCGCTCGAGGCAGCAATCACCAAACCCAAACCACCCTGACCACCACCGCCAGCGCCCGCCATGTACTCGCCGACGATGCTGCCAATGACGACCTGGGCGCTGGCAATGCGCCAACCGGTGACCATGTAAGGCAGGGCAAACGGTAAGCGAAGTTTGAGAAGCGTTTGGTTGCTCGAGGCTCCATAAAGTTTAAACAGGTTTTGCAAGTTGTTTTCGACGCTGATTAAACCCTGGGTGGTGTTGGCGACCACGGCAAAAATGGCAATAATCACGCTGATGACCACAATGCTGCCAAACCCCAGTCCAAACCAGATAATAATGATTGGTGCGAGCGCAATCACGGGCGTACTTTGCAGCATGACCGCGTACGGATACAGGGCTTTTTCAATAAATTTGTTCGACGCCAGCACAAACGAAAGCGCTGTGCCCAAAAAAATCACCAGCACAAAGGCAATGCTCGAGGAACGCAGCGTAAAACTGGCAGCTTCGAGCAAATCTGGGGCTTTTTCAATGAAGGCTTGCACCACATCCATAGGGCTGGGCAAGACAAATCTTTTCAAGCCCGAAACCAAAATGACCCCTTGCCAGAGTAGTAAAAACACAACCAATGCCAGAATTGGTGGCATTGATCTCGAGAACCATTTTGAAAGCGCACTCGGCTCTGAACTGATTTGGGGCAGCACACTGACTTTTTGGGTTGCCATTGACTTCTCCTAATGCTCAAGCGATTGCACGGTTTCCATCACGGCTCGACCAAATTCTGGTGAACCTCGAAATGTCGCATCTCGAGGATATGGCGCGTTGACGCTGACCTCGCGCACGAACCTGCCTGGGCGAGCGCTCATGATGGCGATTCGGCTCGAGAGGAAAACAGCTTCAAACACGTTGTGGGTGACAAAAATAACGGTTGCGCCCAAGATTTCTTTTAAACGCAGCAAATCACTGTTGAGTTTTTGGCGGGTGATCTCGTCCAGCGCCCCAAACGGTTCGTCCATCAAGATTAATTTCGGTCTGGTGACCAGCGCCCTGGCAATGCTGACCCGCATTCTCATGCCGCCAGAAAGTTCGCGCGGAAAAGCTTTGTCAAATTGATTCAAGCCGACCAACTCGAGGGTTTCGTCAACCACTGCCTTCCAATTGGCTTTTGGCACGCCCTGTAACTCGAGCGGCAATTCGACATTGGCACGCACGGTTCGCCACGGAAGAAGTGTGGCTTCCTGAAAGACAAATGCCGTCGAGCCTCGAGCCTGAACACTGGTTGGTGCCGCCCCGTTCACGGTGATCAGACCGTCGCTGACATCGCCCAAACCCGCAATGATGCGCAACAACGTGCTTTTGCCGCAACCGCTCGGACCGACCAAGGAGATCAATTCTCCCTCACGGACTTCCAAATTGATGCCCTCAAGTGCCAGCGTTCCGTTACCGTAACGCTTGTTGACATCTTTTACCTGCACCAGACGCTTTGCGTCAAGTGTTTGAAGTTCAGTTTCACGAATTGGATTGGCAGTCATCAAGTTGCGCCTCCGAACGAAAACTCGAGTTTTTGCAAAGTGTTATGTTAACAACAGGCAAAAGTTAAATTTATAGCAAACAATTAAACACAATTATCACCTACGAATGCGCGAATCGTCAAATAATGTAAATCAACTTGCAGAATTTGACCTGCGAGAAGCGTTACAAAAAATACCAGCTTTGTTTGACTGACCAAATGATACCGCAAACTTCACTGCGGCAATTGAAGTTCAGGGGCAATTGCCACGATTTCAGGTTTAATCTCGAGTTGAACCTCAAGTTCAGCAGTTTTCAATTTGAATAATCCAGGCTCGAGTCCAAGGGTAGCCACATTCGGTACGCCGTAATAGCCGCCAGAATCGGTCAACAACTGTGATTGATGACCCGCAGCATCCTCGAGCGTGACCATTTGATTGGCAAGTCCCAGACCGTTCTTGCTGACGCGCCCAATAAAACCCGTCAGATTGCCGAGCGGTGCACTGCCCCAAGACGAGTTGAACGCAAACGCCCCAGTTTTGCCAGTGAGTTTCGCCGTCAGTTCCTCGAGCGCCTTTGTGCCAGTTTTTCGACCGTCAAAAGTCGCTTGGTCTGGCGTGCGATACGAATACCCGACCCAACCCGAAACACCAGAAAGTTGTAAAGAACGTCTTAACTGACTCAAGCTTTCTTCCTGCGAGTTGATGTAAATTGCCGTCCCCACCGCCACACTGCCACCCGCTTTGGTTTGAACCGCAAAACGATTCCAACCATTAAACCAGGCGACTTGATCTTTAATGCTCTCGCGTTTGTAATTCATGGGAATGTTTAAATCCAAAACACCCAGTTGCATCCAAGACACCCAATCTTGCAAAACCTCCGCATAAGTGCGGGTTTTACTAAAATCCTCGAGCGAATTGGGGGCTTCTTTATAAGTAATGGTCGCCGCCGAAACCCAGATTTTTGGTCTTATCGCTTTGACGCTTAAATACACGCGCTTGACCAAGTTTGTGATCTGATCGCGCCGCCACTGCGCCCAGTCCAAATCCGTGTTTTTGGGCGTGTCAGTCCTGCCAGAAAACGCCCTGAACGCCTCGAGCGCGGTCGGGTTGTAACCCCAAATCGGCTCGTACGGCGGCACACCATTATCGGGATAACGCACGCGGTCAAACTGAATGCCGTCCAGGTCATAATTCTCCACGATGCTCGAGTACATGGCGGCAATATAATCCGCCACCTCTGGATGCCCAACATCGAGCACAAAATCTTTTCCGGCGTTGGCATCGCCATTGGCTCGAGTCGTCAACCAGTAATCGCGCCCAGAGGTTTTCAAACCGTGTAAGTTCATGACATGGTTGGCAGCCAGCGCAGGTTCGCTGCTGTTGAAAGCCGAAGTGGTGATCATCCAGGCATGAACCTGAATCCCGACCTTGTGTGCCTTCACGATCACATCCTCGAGCGCATCAAAACCAGGCGCGAATTTTGGATCAGCGCTGCGCGGAACGCTGGCTTTGTTGCAGTAACAATCCATGCGGCGTCCAACCTGCACGAACAAGGCGTTCAAACGCAGTTTTTGGGCATCCGCCACCAACTTATCAACCTCTTTTGGCGTTTTGAAACCAGGTCCGAACGCATCGACCCACAATGCCCGCAATTGATTGACTGGGGTCACTTGCTTGCTGACAATGGCTGCCTGCGGTTTTTTCAAATTTGGCGCGTTTTTTACGGCACGCTCGAGCGTTGCTGGTTTGACCTGCCCCAAGCCCTCAGACTGAATTCCTGACGCCCCAAACGAAACGCTGACACTCGAGGGTTTTGGCGCGTCAGGCGGAGTTTGGGCAATTCCGGTTGCCCTAAAAATCGAGGCTCGAGTTTGCTGCTCAAGAATTTTGGGAAGCAAAACACCGAACAACACGCCAGCCAAGCCAATCGAAACAAGCAATTTCAGCACAGAATTCCTCACGGTTTCACTTTAGAGTTGAATACTTTAGAGTTGTATCGAATCGCGCTCGAGAAATCATGTTCTAGTAAAGCCAAAGACTCGAGTTTCACGCACGGATTATATTTTCCAGAGGTGAGAAAAGGCTCATCGGTGTACTGCTCGCGTGACAGGAGACACTGCTCGAGTGACAGAAAACATTGCTCGCGTGACAGGAGACAAATTTCTACCAGCAAAATGTTAATTTAAAGGATGCCCAAGACTGACGTACTGATTGTTGGAGCTGGTCCTGTAGGCTTGTTTGCCGCATTTTACGTTGGAATGCGCGACCTTTCGATGCGCCTCGTTGACGCGCTGCCCGAACCTGGCGGTCAACTGACCGCACTTTACCCTGAAAAGTACATTTACGACGTGGCAGGATACCCCAAAATTCGTGCCAAAGAACTGGTCACCAACCAAGTCCAGCAACTCGAGCCGTTTCATCCGGTCTACAGCCTGGGGGCACGCGCCGACAAGCTCGAGCGAATCGAGGCGGGGTTTGCGTTGACCACCGACAAGGGTGTGCGCTTTGAAGCCAGTTCAATCATCATTGCAGGCGGCGTCGGCGCGTTCGAGCCGCGTAAACTGGTCGCTCCAGGCGTGAGCGAATTTGAAAACAAAGGCATCGCCTACGCCGTCAGAAACCTCGAGTCATACCGAAATAAGCGCGTGCTGGTCATTGGCGGCGGCGACAGCGCGGTGGACTGGGTTTTGATGCTCAAAGACGTGGCAAAAAGCGTCAGCCTGATACACCGCCGCGACAGCTTCAGGGCGCACGCCGCCACCACCAACCAAATGATCGCCGCCTCCGAACGCGGCGAAGTCCATATTTTCACACCTTTTGAAGTCGCCCGAATCGAAGGCATCAACCATGTCGAACGCGTTGTGATTTATCACTCGAGCAGCAA
>JAYTKL010000183.1:0-1720 GCA_043730305.1 Deinococcales bacterium
TACAGCACCTTGCACAATGATTGACGCGAAGCGATTCCGCCCGTCAGGTGCGTTTTGGAATCAAGAAGCGTCGAACATTGGCGACCAGAGGGAGTAGCAACAGACAGCGGTTTTCATAGAAGTGAGAGCGCGAAGCGCGTCAACGAATATGAAAACCGCTGTAGGTCTCAGCGTGAATTGATGTTTGAAATTCAAGACCTATTTTAAAACAATCTCGAGCCATTCTGGCATCACCGCCCAAATTCGGGTGCGTGTCTCGAGAATTTTGGCGAGTGCGTTTAAGTCGGTGGGGGCAATGAATTTTGTTGGCGGTGTGAAATGAACCACGGGCGCATGTTCGGGCAGCCCGCTCAGTTTTTGCGCAATCGCAATCGCATCAAAAACCGTGCCAATCTCGTCCACCAAACCATTTTCTTCGGCTTGCAATCCCGTCCAAACCCGCCCTCGAGCCAGGGTTTCGACCTCTTCCAAACTTTTGCCGCGCCCATCCGCAACTCGGGTGCGGAAGGTATCGTAAACGCGCTGAACGGATTCGATGTTTTTAACGTGTTCAGATTCGGAAAGTGGACGGTCTGGACTGAAAAAATCGGCGTGATTTGAGAGTTTGATGGTTTCGGGCATGAAGCCCAAACGTTCCCAGAGTTTTTGGTTGTTGGCGTGAATGTTGAACACGCCAATGCTGCCCGTGACCGTGCCTGGGGCTGCCAGAATCTTGGTGGCGTTGCAGGCGACGTAATAACCCCCCGATGCCGCATACTCACCCATCACAGCAATCACGGGCTTCACTTGTTTGGCTCGAGCGACCTCGCGCCAGATCAGTTCGGAGGCAAGCGCACTGCCGCCAGGAGAATCGACGTGCAACACAATGGCTTTGATGTTTTTGTCTTGTGCCGCCGAACGAAGCGCCCGAACAATGGAATAACCGCCAGCTTGCTTGCCGCCCAAAAGTGGAATCGGAATTGGCACGTTGCGCGATTCGCCATCGCTAATTGCCCCTTCGATGGACACCAGCGCAATGCCCTCGCTTGCATCCCACCCCAAGCTCGAGGGGGCAAAACGCAAGGCATCACGCATGGGTGTGGCATTCAGGGTCAATTCGTCCTCAAAGGCGATCTGGTCAATAAGACCAGCCTCGAGTGCTCGTTCGGACAGCAAAGGCGCGTTGTCCACAGCCGCACGCAGGGCATCTGTGGACAACTTGCGCCCCGTGGAAACCGTCTCGAGCCAGTGATCGTACAACCCCTCGAGCAAGCCTGTGACGTTCTGACGGTGGGCGGCACTGAATGTGGTGGCGGCAAAACGTTCTGGCGCGTTTTTGAATTCGCTGCGGCGTTCGACCTCGAGTTCGATGCCAATTTTCTTGAGGGTTTCGCCCAAAAAAACGACCCTGGCAACCAAACCAACGGCATTGACTTGACCTTCGGAGAGCGTCACGATTTGGTCACAAGCACTGCCCAAGTACAAACTCAAGTTGCCAATTTGGTCACTGTAAAACATGATGCGTTTACCGCTTTTACGGAATTCCTCGAGCAAGCCATGCACCGCGAAGGCAGTGGCAAAACCGCCCTCAAAACCACGCTCGAGCACAATCAATTCTTGCAAACTGCGGATTTGCGTCAGGCGCTCGAGTTGATCGCGCAAATCTTCCAAGGTTGTGATTTTCTTTTGTCCTGGCAATTGAATTGGGATTGGCAATGGATTGGCTGGACTGGTGACGGGG
>JAYTKL010000184.1:0-1214 GCA_043730305.1 Deinococcales bacterium
CAACAAGAATTGGTCGTGAAACTCGTTGCACATCCACCCCAAGCCAGTTGTCCTCAATGCTACATGCTCAGTCACACCGTTCACGGACACTACCACCGACATCCAAAAGACCTCCCCTGGTCTGAAAATATTGTCAAGCTCGAGGTGATCCTCACGCGTTACCGTTGCTTGAACCCAAATTGTTCGGTTAAAACGTTTTCGGCACTGTTGAATCTTCTTCCCAAGCAGGCACAACGCACCGCTCGATTGCAACACGTTCAAGCGCAGATTGGTGTTTTCTTAAGTGCCAACGGTGGTGTCAAATTATTGAAAGCCTTGCACATGCCATGCAGTCGCAATACCATCCTGCGTTCCGTCAAACAACTTAAACTACCAACTCGAGCAACACCCCGCGTGCTTGGCGTGGACGACTGGGCTTTCCGTAAAGGCAAGCGGTACGGCACGATCTTGGTTGACCTCGAACAACATCAAGTCGTGGATTTACTCGAGGATCGCACCGCAGAACAACTCAAATCTTGGCTCAAAGTGCATCCCGGGACTGAAATCACCACCCGAGATCGAGCCAGTGAATTCACTCGAGCCATTGATCAAGCCGCTCCAAAAGCCACCCAAGTAGCTGATCGATTCCACCTGATTCAGAACCTCAGTGCGACTGTACAAACGTGGCTTGAACGGCGTAAGAAAGGATTGCTTGAGACAATACGTTCGTCTGAACTGCCAGTCAAGAAATCAGAACCACCGCACTTTGCGAATACCTACGGAATGCAAGACACGCACCAGCATCATCGGCAAGCAAATCGAGAACAACGACTTGAGCAGTACAACAAAGCAACCCACTTGAACGAGAATGGCGTAAAAATCCCGCAAATCTCGAGGGAGATCGGCGTTCCTCAAAGTACGATTCGCTGGTGGTTGCGGCGTGGTGAGTTCCCAACTCGGCTTGGTCGTCGAACAAGCTTGAACTCGAAATTTGAAGCGTTTATTCGTAAACGTTGGGCGGCAGGGTATTCGAATGTTGCTGAACTCCATCGTGGTCTGCTGAATCTTGGGTTTACGGGATCAGTGACGGCAGTGAATCGTTTCTTACTGTTCGTCAAAGCTGGTGAGCCAGCCTTGAAATCGAGAAGTGAAATCTTGTTAGGAACGAGGGGCACATCTGGTGTGGTTCGGGTGGTGACGCGGGTGCTGGTCACGCCAGAAGTTCAGCTTGAAGA
>JAYTKL010000185.1:0-4656 GCA_043730305.1 Deinococcales bacterium
GACATCGGTAAATTGCAAACGCAAGAAGCGCACGTTTTCGGTTTTTAAGGCTTTCAGGACTTCGGCTTTGCTGGTCGGCATGAAAATTCCTTTCGGGAAGAGAGCAAATTGGGTATTGAGTCAGGTATTCCGAATATTTTCCTTCACAGACACGAAATACAGCAATTGTGCTTGTTCCCTCTCATCCCCGACCCTTCTCTCCGAGGAGAGAAGGGAGATTTAGTGTTTTTCACGTGCGGCTCGAGGTTGTTCTATAATGCTAAGTTCGGATTTCAATTTCAACGGCTTAGTTGTGTGCAAGGCAATAAATTTTATTGGAGTATATGTTTGCATACGGATGCAAAGCAATTAACCTTTGACGACTATATTCACCAATCGTCCAGGCACGTAAATTTCTTTGATGGTTTCCTTGCCATCAATTAAAGCACGGATGCTGGGCACGGTTTTTGCCAAGGCAATCGCCGCTTCCTGCGAAATACCAAACGGGGCTTCAACTTTGCCGCGCAATTTACCAGAAACCTGAATCACCAATTCAAACACTTCTTTAACGATTTTGGACTCGTCAAAGTCTGGGAACGACTCGAGGTGAACGCTGCCAGCATGTCCCCGAACCGTCCAGAGTTCTTCCGCTAAATGCGGCGCATACGGCGCTAAAATCAAGTTGAACTTCTCGAGCGCATCGTGCCACAACGCAGTGTTGTAAACACTCGAGCGCTTGGCTTTGCCAAGGAAATTGCTGAATTCCATCATGGCGGCAATGCTGGTGTTGAACTTGAAGTTCTCGGTGTCGTCGCCCACTTTTTTGATCGTGTAATGCAAATTGTACTCGAGGTCATTCAGGCTGACATTCTCGGCGGGTTCGGTGGTGCTGGGTTGCTCGAGGAACAAATTCCAGATGCGTCCCAACCAGTTCGCCAGACCGTTGACACCCTTTGGTGCCCAAGGTCCGCCAGCCTCCCAAGGTCCAATAAATTGCAAGTACAGACGCACGGTGTCCGTGCCGTACTCTTTGACCAAATCGTCGGGGTCAACCACGTTGCCCCTGGATTTGGACATTTTCTCGTTGTCCTCGCCCAAGATTAAACCTTGATTCAAGACTCTTTTGAACGGTTCACCAAAATCAATCAAACCCAAATCGCGCATGGCTTTCGTCCAGAAACGCGCGTACAACAAATGCAAAATTGCGTGTTCGATACCACCCGAGTACAAATCGGCAGGCAACCATTGTTTGACCAAGTCGCTATTGATCGCACTGCTCGAGTTTTTCGGGTCGAGATACCTGAAAAAATACCAACTCGAGTCCACAAAGGTATCCATCGTGTCCGTGTCACGCGTTGCAGCACCGCCACACTTCGGGCAGGTGCAACGTTGCCAATCTTTGAGCAACTTTAACGGGCTTTGACCTGTGGGTAAGAACTCGACGTTAGAGGGCAACAAAACTGGTAACTCTGATTCTGGCACGGGCTGCTGACCGCAAGTATCACAATAAACAATTGGGATTGGCGTACCCCAATAACGCTGCCTCGAGATCAACCAATCACGTAAACGATACGTGGTTTTGGCTTTTGCCACACCCAGTTTCTCGAGTTCCGAGATGATCGGTGCAATCATGGATTTGCCCGATTTTTGCCCGTTGAACTGCCCAGAGTTGACCATGATACCGTCGCCCGAATACGCCTCGGTCATGGTTTCACCGTCCAGTTCCACGCCCTCGGGTTGCACGACCACGCGAATCTTCAAACCAAACTTTCGCGCAAACTCAAAATCACGTTGATCGCCGCTCGGTACGCCCATGATCGCGCCCGTGCCGTACGTCACCATCACATAATCAGAAATGTAAATTGGCACATCCTCGAGCGTGAGCGGGTTTTTGGCGTAACTGCCCAAAAAGACACCAGTTTTTTCCTTGCCTTCCGCCGTGCGGTCAATCTCGGAGGTTTTGGACGCCACCTCTTTGTATGCCGCCACCGCCTCTCGAGCGTCAGGGGTCGTCAAGGCATCCACGAGCGGGTGTTCTGGAGCGATGACCATAAATGTTGCGCCGAAGACCGTGTCGGGGCGTGTGGTGAAGACCGTGATGTTGCCGCTGGCGGTCGCAAAATCAATCTCCGCGCCCACCGATTTCCCAATCCAATTTTGCTGCATCAAACGCACGCGCTCGGGCCATTCGATGCCATCAAACTCGAGCAACTCCTCGGCGTACTTGGTGATTTGCAAATGCCACTGCGACATCAAACGCCGCTCGATTAACGCACCAGAACGATCACCACGCCCGTCAATCACCTGTTCATTTGCCAAAACTGTTTGGTCTATGGGGTCCCAATTGACAAAAGATTCTTTCTTGTACGCCAAACCCGCCTTGTAAAACTGCACGAAAAACCATTGATTCCAACGGTAATACTCGGGGTCACAGGTGCGCAACTCGCTGTTCCAGTCAATCATGCTGCCCATCAACTCGAACTGGGTTTTCATATGCTCGATGTTCTGATTCGTCCAAATCGCAGGATCAATATTTTTCTTGATTGCGGCGTTCTCGGCAGGAAGTCCAAACGCATCAAAACCCATCGGAAAGAAGACGTTAAAGCCCTTCATGCGCATGAACCTGGCTCGAGTGTCAGGCACTGCGGCGCTGTACCAATGCCCAATGTGCAAATTGCCAGATGGATACGGGAACATCGTGAAGGCGTAATACTTAGGCTTAATACTCGAGAAATCCGTGTTGTACAAACCAGACTCGCGCCAATGCTGGCGCCAGCGCGGTTCGACCTCTTGAGGGTTGTACTTTTCGATGCGGCGGGTGATGGTGTCGGTCATAAAAACTCCTTGATTTGAACAATAAAAAACCCCTGGTTTTAAGACCAGGGGAAACGAACCAATGCGAAATTTTACGCTTGGCGGCTTCCCGAATTGTCTAGTCCAGAGTGGATCATGGGGGTAGTTTAAAGGTTTGAGGGGAAGAGGTCAATAATGGGTTTGGCTGACTCGAGAAATCAGCAATTGCGTGTCTACCCTCTCATCCCCGACCCTTCTCTCCTGGGAGAGAAGGGAGATTTAGTGCTATCTCGAGGTGCAAATATATCGCGTCATGAACACGTAAAACCAAAGGATTTTAGCGTCCTCGAGGGTCAAAACGATCACGCAAACCATCGCCCAGAAGGTTTAAACCCAGCACCGTGATGGCAATAATCACACCAGGAAAAATGGTTGCCCAAGCCGAATTGTAAATAAAAGTTTGGGCGTCAAACAACATTCTGCCCCATGAGGCTTGCGGGGGTTGTGTTCCCAACCCCAGGTACGAGAGCGCCGCCTCTGCCAGAATCGCCACACCAAACGCGAACGTGCCCTGCACCAAAAGCGGTGCGGCGACATTGGGCAGAATGTGCCGCCATAAAATCCTGGCGTTGGAAACACCCAACGCCCTGGCACTGTCCACGTACTCGAGGTTTTTGACGCTTAAAACTCCAGCACGGGTTAAACGAGCAAATGTTGGAATGCTCGAGATGCCCACGGCAAGCATGGCGCTCCAAACGCTGGGACGAAACGCGGTGGAAATCAAGAGCGCCAGAAGTACAGTTGGAAAAGCGCTGGTGGCATCCAGGATTCTCGAGATGATGTCGTCGAGCAGACCACCAAAAAACCCTGCGAGCGACCCGAACAGCAAGCCAAAGCTCGAGCCGATGCCGACGCTGATGATGCCGACCAGAACACTGGTGCTTGCGCCGCGCAGCATTCTGGATAAAGTGTCGCGCCCGAAATTGTCTGTACCGAAAGGATGCGCCCACGATGGCGGCACGAGTTGCGCAGCGAAATCTTGGGCATTGGGCGGGTACGGCGTCCAGAGCAAACCGATGATGGCGCACAGAATCAAAAACCCAAACACCAACAAACCAAACACCAGATTGGCTTCTGGCTTGCGGGCGGTTTCAGGCTCAGTGCTTTTAGTCAAAGTGTTTTTAGTCATAACGAATCCTTGGGTCGAGCGCACCGTAGAGCAAATCGACAATCAAATTGATTAACACAATCATGAGCGCAATGGTCAGCACCACGCCCTGAACAAGCGGAAAATCACTATTTTTCACGGCGCTCAAACCAAGTTTTCCAAGACCGTTCAGGTTAAAGACGCTCTCGACAATGATTGCACCCGCCAGCAACTGCCCAAGTTGAATGCCCATGAGGGTCAAAATTTGAATTCCAGCGTTTTTCAGGACGTGTTTTTGAATCACGACCGACTCGAGTAAACCCTTGCCCCGCGCCGTACGCACGTAATCCTGCCCCAGCACCTCGAGCACGCTGGAACGCACCATGCGCACCAAACCTGCCGCTTGACCGAGCGCCAATGTCAGCGTGGGCAAAATCAGATTGCGAAAGGCAGCAACCGGATTCTCAGACCACGCGACACTGCTCGAGACGGCAGGAAGCCAGCGCAAGGTGACGGCGAACAGCAGAATAAAAATCAGTCCGAGCCAAAAACTGGGAATAGCTAAACCGACCTGGGTGAGCAAGACCGTTCCCAGGTCAAAAATTGTTCCTTTGCGCCTTGCCGCAAAAATTCCGGCAGGCAACGCGATCAGTAGCGCCAAGAAACTCGAGGCGAGAATCAATGGCAAGGTAACTGGCAATCTGGTCACAATCAAATCCTTGACTGGCGCAGAAAGA
>JAYTKL010000186.1:0-8029 GCA_043730305.1 Deinococcales bacterium
CTCTCGAGTTTTGAGGGTCGAATTGTGGTGGCGCGAAAGGATCGCATCATGGCGAGCAGTTTTCATCCCGAACTGACCAACGATTCGCGCTTGCATCAATTGTTTCTCGAGAAAGTCATTGGGTCGTAAATGCCGTACACACCGATTCTTGCCACGTTGGGTTATTTGCTGTCCGAAGATGAACAACAGGTCTTATTGATTCACCGCAATGCTCGAGCCAACGACGCGCACCTTGGAAAGTACAACGGGTTGGGCGGCAAACTCGAGCCTTTAGAGACCGTGCTGGAAAGTCTTAACCGTGAGTTTCTCGAGGAGGCAGGTATCACGCTCGAGCATGTTGAGTTGCGCGGCACGATTTCCTGGGCTGGTTTTGGCAAAGCTGGCGAGGATTGGTTTGGTTTTATTTTTCTGGCTCGAGGGTATCAAGGCACGCTGAAGACTTCCAATCCCGAGGGCGATCTCGAGTGGCAACCCATATCGGGTTTGCTGGCTGGAGTTCTGCCACTTTGGGAAGGTGACAAGAATTTTCTGCCACTCGTGTTTGACGGCGACCCTCGAGTTTTTCATGGGGTCATGCCTTACGAGGGTGGGAAAATGCTGTCCTGGAATTACCAAAGATAGGATTTCTGGGCTTCGTAATACTCGAGCGCTTTTCGTGATTTCAAAATATTGCTCGAGCCTTTTGCGTCGGCGATGCGAGTTATTTTTTTGGTCGGTGCAAGTGATCGGCGTAAAACCAATCGGTCTGATTGGACCGAAGCAAAGACAGCACCTCGCGTCCGTCCTGGTCAAGCTCGAGCTTCCACCAGTATTTGAACGGTTTGAGGTCTTTTGGATCGTTTTTGCGTTTGTACGAGGTTGCTGGGAAGCAACCGCTGTGGTTGATCTGGTTGCTGGTTTTTGGTACGAACGAAACCTGTTGCGCCGCAACGCTGTACGTTCCGCCGGTGGTCGTGAAAATCCAGTTGGAACAGCCAGTGCTGGTCGTGATGTAAATGTATTCCGTCAATTCGTAACCTCCCTTTGCATCAAATTTTGCGGTGGTGAAACTGTTGTTGCTACCGACGTACCTGCCTGTATCCGAGTTATTAGAGTCAGGCAGAATATCGACGGTGCTCCAATCGCCGACCATCGACCCGCTGGCTTGCGGTGCGGTCTGAGGCTGGCTTGCAACCTCGGCGCTGGCAAGCAGTGCGTCCGCGTCTCCCGTGAAGGCTTTCAAGCGCATGTCGATACTCGAGGCGGGCGCTTTGACCAAGACCGCTTTGCCATTCTGGGAATACACGCCCACCTCATCACCGGCATCCAGGTCGCTCGTGCCGTTCAGGTCACGCCAGGCAAGCAGCAAGTACGATTGTGCGCCAAGGTTCTCGAGCTGATACTTTCCGCTCGAGCCAGTACCTTGAACGACACCAACTTTGGAAAGCGTTTCGCTGCACGTGTCATTCACCATCACGCAGGCGATCACGACGGCGCTCGAGACGTTGCTGCCAGGTAAGGCGTAGACCGTACCTTGGACACTGCCAGAATTCTGTGAGAACGCCATTGGAATAAATAAGGCGAACAGAACCAGCCAAGAGCGAAGAACAATTTTTGGTTTTGAATTCATCTCGAGCCTCCAGATTTACAGCGATTGAATATTAAAGAATTTGCGGCGCTCGAGGTTCAACGCAAGGTATTGATCTCGAGGTTTTCGTTGATCTTGCTGTCGCTGGATTCGTACAAGAATTCTGCTAACCGATCCGCGCTCGAGAAATACCAGCGTTCTTGAGAGTTCGAGTCGAGCACCGAGGCACGCCAGACGCTCGAGCTGCCAGGGTTAGGCTCGAGCCAGACGCGTACAATGTAGGTGTGGTTGTTCATGGGGTTTCCTCGAGAAGTGTTACTGTCTGGTGATCGTAAATTCCCAACTACCAAATCCTGAACTGTCGTCACCTTTGACTTTTTGCGTGTTGTTGACAAAGGTATTTGTTTTGAACTCAAACGAAGCATTGGAAGGTACAGTGTCGCCTGCGGGATAGTTGAACGTTATTTCGGGGTACTTCACTGTGCAACCACCAGTCCAAGACACGCCTTTGAGGGTCACGCTAAGGGTTTCAAACGTACTCTTAAATTCTCCGTTGCCATCTATCGCGTTTAGGACTTCTGATAACGAATTTTGCGTGACTGTTCCACCCGCAGCGTATTCTGAAGCGCGAAAATTTCTGTTTTCAGAAACTTGATTCTGAATGCTTTCAACAAGGTACGGAAAGTTGGTGTTGCTTCCAGTTTGGGCAAGCACAAATTCGACATGATCGGTCATGTCAGCAATTCCAATAAAACCAGGGCAAACTGGGTAGCCTACGGACGTAAAATCTCCGACCACTTTGAAACCCGTGCCAAGAATGGTGACTTTAGCGAACGCAATCAGCGTTTTTGTACCTCCAGGATGAACAGCAACGGCAACTTGCACGGGGTTGCTCGAGGGAACACTTACAGGTGCGGTGAAGGTCGCACCGATGGGATCAGCAATAATTTTGCCAGACGTGGTGTTGCCGTTTGGAACTCCGTTTACCGTCCAAGTTTGCGGTGCATTTTCTGGTTTGATACGCTCACAATCACTTGGTTCGGGTTTGACCAGTGGGGATAGGTCTTCATTTGGGTCGGTTTTGTCGATTAAATTGCAAAGCTCGAGCGTGAAATCTTTGGTGGCATTCACTTTGACACTGGTTTTTTCTGGGATGACATGAACATGTGAGAAAGCAAAAATGTCGGTTTTAGAAAATTTACGTGTTGATGCTCGAGTTTTCGTATCTGGGTTGAGGGTTACGTTCATGGTTTTTGTGCTTTCATCCATAATTGGATGCCGAAAACCACGCCACGCGCCCAACGTGTCCTGAACCGCAATTCCTATCCATTCGGCAGGAGGATTGTCTGCGTATTTTAATTTGACCGTCACGGGTTTAAGTTGATTCTCGAGATTCAGTCGAAATCCTGTGCCTTCACCCCAAGGTGCGTTTGGATTTGTGACGGGTTGAACGCTGACCTGTGTGGCACTCGAGAATGTTCCTGCTGGAATCTCAAGCGTGATGTTGCCATCGACGCTCGAGAGCGTACCGCCAGTTGCGTCAATGGTTTTGGTGACTGGTGTTCCTGTGACCGTGCCAGGGGGTGAAACGAAGGGTGGCTTCGGCGTGGGTGGCTTTACTTCTGTCGGACAGGCGACCAACGCGGTCAGCGTAAAAGCAATGAATATTTTCTGGAATACATTTTGCATGTCTTACCTCCTCGAGCCTTGTGATGTCTTCTCGAGATTCCGCTCGAGTCGTGAAGTGACCCCAAGTTTTACTTCGCCACCGAAATGGTCGCGCCCGTCAATGGTAAACCTGTCACAGCGATTGTTTGGCTCGAGGCGGTCACGTACATGTCGGTCAGGCTGATCTGGTATGTTCGCAAGTCTTGCGTGGGTGGTGGGTCTGGACAAGACACCAGGGCGCTCGAGAGCAACAACCCGAGAGCCAAGCCACGCCATTTGCGGCGTTTCAAGCCCAACAACACCAAGCCTGCAAAACCCAAACCGAGGCTCGAGAAGTGCTGGGCTGCCAGGTTGGAATTGATATTCACTGTCACCAGGTAACTCGAGCCTGCGCCAGCGATGGCATTACCAGGGTTGATGTTCAGGCTGACAGAACCGTCGTCGGTTTCAAAACCGTTCGAGGACAGTATGGGTTCGCCTGCGTCCACCTGAGCGTTCTGGTTGGTGTCTTGGTATATTTGCACATCCAGTAAATCTGTGTTGTCTTTGCCTGTGCCGCTGGACTTGAGACCAATCCCTTTGAGTTCAAACACATCTGTACCGTTTGGCGTGAGCTTGAAAGCCAACATCGGAACTTTGCTCGCTCCTTTCAAAGCTGTGCCATCGGCGGGTGAGTTGGTGCTTTTGGTGGCGCTCAGGCTGAGGGCTATGCCGCCTGTGACTTGGGTGCTGGCACTGGCAGTACGGTTAGCCTGCGTGGGGTCTGGGGTCAAGCTGCTCGCCCCAGCGTTCCATTGCAGCGTACCAGGAGTGCTAGGCGCACGAAGTTTCAGTTGAATTGTGGCGCTCGAGCCGCTCGCTAGACCAGTGATCGTGCAGGAAAGACCTGTTCGGCACCATCCGTGGCTCGAGTTGCCCGTAACGAAATTCACGCCATCAGGAAGTATGAGTGTGAACTTGATGTTAGAGGCTTCCACTGGACCAGCGTTGTGAAGGGTCGCTGTGACCTGAAATTCCTCGAGTACCGCAACTGTCGCTGGAACCTGTAGGCTGGCTTGCAAATCCGCGCTGATACTGGCGACTGTCACGTAATTCGCGGTCAGATCATAAGTGCTTTTGAGTAGAAAACTGCAAAAACTGGCTGTTTTGGTGCATGGTATGCCGCTTTTGCTGCTCCAACCCTCGAACTCGTAACCTCCATTGTTAAAAACTTGTATGGTGATTGGTGCAGTGTTGGAATAGTTATTGCAACCAAAATTGGTGCAATCTGGTTTTGGGGTGATCTCGAATCGCCCAGCATCCGGCGGTGAAACACCAACAAAGAGGGCTTTGGCGACGGGTTCTAGAGGGTTTGCTTTGAACGTGGCACGAACGCCATTCTCTCCTGCTGGAACATCGCAGGTGACATCGGTGCTGCAAAATTGACTGACGAACTGTCCGTTCTCGTCAGACCAGCCAGCCAAGCTCGAGTTGGCATCAGGAATTGCCAGCAACTTCACCGTTTGGTTGTTTGGAAAAAAAGCCAGGCAGGTTTGACCGCAATCAATTGCCCCTTCTGGCGTGGTACTGAAAATGCGTCCACCGACGCCGCCAGTGGTTCCGGCAGTGGTTACCTGCAATCCGCTAGACACTGCCCAACCGAATCCAGCCGTCATTTCGATTGAATCATTCAGTGTGAAGCTGCAATCTAACTCAGTGACAGTGCAAGGATTTGAACCAGTATTGCCCCACCCGCTAAAAAGACTGCCGTTGTCCGCAACACCATGCAAATGCACTGTCATACCCTTGGGGAAAGTTTGCAGGCAGTTGCCCGAGCCTCGAGTGCAGGCAAAGTTTGAGCCATTGGGGTTTGAGATGATGATCTTGCCCGCACCAAGCCCGATCAGCGACAAATTGAGTTGTGCCGTTGGAGGGTTAAACGTGGCGGTCACGGTCTTCTCGGTGCTCGAGAAGGTCAGATTGCAATCTGCGACCCCTGAACATGCTCCGGTCCACATCAGAAAACTCGAACCAGTCGCGGGTGTGGCATGAAGTGTCAAATTGATGCCGGCAGGCACTTGCACCGAACAGCTCGAGCTGCAATCCACGGCTCCGGGCGGCAGGCTGGTCACGCTTCCAGTGCCAGTGCCGTTGATCACGATCTTGACCGTGACCATGTTATTTTGAGCTTTAACGCTGATCGTTGCCAGGGCGAGCAACAACACAAAACAAAAAACGATCCTCTGGGCGCTCATATCTTTCCTCCTCGAGTCTTATCATTTTCATCTCGAGATTCCGCTCGAGGCGTGTGACTTGTTCTTGACGGTGTTCTGCAATCTCGAGAACACCATCAATTTTGGGACTCATGGTTTAAGGAATCGCCGCGATTAAACCCGAAGGAACGTTGATCTGGGTCTGGTCGTTCGCCCCCCAAGCCACCACGCTGCCGTCTGTTTTGATTGCCAGACTAAAGCCGTTGCCCGCCGCTATCGCAGCCACGCCCGTTTGCGCGGCGTTTGGAATCGTGATCTGACCCGTGGCATTGCCGCCAAAAGCCAGCAGGCTGCCGTCGTCTTTCAAGACCAGGCTGTGATCGAATCCTGCCGAGACTGCCACCACGCCGCTGCTTGCCGCTGCCGGAATTGCAATTCGACCACTGGTCGGATCGCCCCAGCCAACCACGCTACCATCGGTTTTGACCGTCAGGGCGTGAGCGGTTCCTGACTCGAGCGATGCCACGTTGCTGCTGGCACTGGCTGGCAGTGGGTAGCTTTGCAGATTTCCCCATGCGACCACGCTGCCGTCAGATTTGAGCGCCAGACTGTACTGACCACCGGCACTGATCGCAACCACGCCGCTCTGTGCACTGGCGGGAACGGTGGCTTGCTTGTTGATGTTGTAACCCCAAGCGATCACGCTGCCGTCTGTTTTCAGTGCCAGGGCGTGACCGTCGCCTGCCGAGATTGCCATCACATCACTGCTTGCACTGGCTGGAATGGTGGTTTGACCGCTGCCATTGTCACCCCAGCCGATCACACCGCCATTTGAGTTTAGTGCCAGACCGAAAGCCTGATTTCCAGTCATCGAAACAATGCCACTTTGGGCGCTCGAGGGAATCGTGGTCTGACCTTTGTTGTTCGCGCCCCAACCCATCACACCACCATCTGGTGTTAACGCCAAACTGTGCGAAAGTCCTGCCGCGATCGTCACGGGTTTAATCACTCGAGCCGTCATTTGATCCGTGCCCCCGCTGGTTGTTACGACAACACTGATGGCGCTCCCAACGGTTGCAGTGGACGGTACGACCACCGTGATTTGGGTATCAGTCCAGGTTTTCACTTGCGTTGCATTCACGCCGCCAAAACTGACGCTCGAGCTTCCTTGGGTTGCCCCAAAATCGCTACCCGTAATGGTCGTGACCACGCCACGCGCACTGACGGCAGGCAGATTGGCAATCTGCGGTGGTGGTTTCGTACCGCCAGATGTGACCGTCAAGGCAAGCTGCGCGGTGTGGTTCAGGTTGCCCGAAGTTCCGCGCACGGTCAAGTTGTACGTTCCTGCCGTCACGCTCGCGCCCACAGTCAAGGTCAGTGAGGCACTGATGACGGTATTGGCAACAAACTCGCCGTCCACCTGATTTGCACCAGTTCCAACCACGCCACCCTCGAGTGTCAGGTCAACGTCGCTGATAAAACCGTTCTTTGGCGTTACTGCAATGGTTGTCTGATTGCTTGCGCCTGCCGCAATGGTCAAACTGTTTGACACAAGTAACAAGTTAAAATCTGCGGTTGGTGGTTTGATCGGGTCTTGGCACGCGGTCATGGCAAGCCCCAGGACGAAAGTTGAAATCAAAAGTGTCAAACGGTTCATGTTGTACCTCCTCGAGCTTTTGAAGACTCGAGTTAGGGTACAAATTGATGCGTTACTGGAGCGTAACGCATCAGAATTCCTTGGGTTATGTGTTGTTGCTCGAGAGAAGACAAAGAGTGATTCAGGTGGCATGAAAAAACTGGTTCGTTGAAAACGAACCAGTGACTGACGGTGTTGGTTTGACCTCAATAATAATGGCAAGTTATAGGTCTCACATCGCACGGTTGGGGCGGCATCTGAGCATTTGCCGAAATGGTTCTAACTATCAATGCCAACGCCAGAATTCCAAGCACCACTCGTTTCGCGTACTTATTCATAAAGCCTCCTTGTCCTCGGTCTCGAGGAACGAGCGGAGTTTAGGCAACCTTGCGTTACTGGAGCGTAACGCTACTGGGTAACTCGAGATTTGCGTGTCTGGCAGCCTCAAGAATCGCGGCATTGAATGGATTGCGTGTCAGGAATCTATCGCGGTATTCGGGCGGAACATGATGGTCTGCCACCTCGAGCAACCAGCGTAATGTTTGCTCGAGAAATGGTTTTGTGCTTTTGTGCTTGTGTGCCTCAAGAACACGGCAATGTGTCAGCAAAACTTCGGCACGTTGCAAATCGGGTTCGTAATCCTCGAGCAGCGCAATGGCTTGGTGGCTGAATTCAAGGGCTTTTTTGGCTTTGCCCGACTCGAGTTGGACTTGTGAGCCGCGTGTCAGTGCCAGAATGTGCAAGCCTTTCATGGTTTGCAAGCTTGGCTTTGCGAGGGTTTCGGTTACAAGCTGCATTCGGATTTTTGGACTGAAATGCGCCAGCAATTCCAGATGGGTTTTGTACCAACCGTACAGGTGCTCAGCCTGGGTCAAAGCACCAAGCGCTTGTTCAACCAATTCGCTGGCATTTTCACCTTGTTCGAGCAGAAACACGGCGTATTCTCGAAACAAGGTATCTGCTAAA